>JAJONK010000340.1 GCA_021323355.1 Deltaproteobacteria bacterium | reverse complement strand
TCTCCATCCCGTAAGCCAGGAGACCTCCTAGAGCCTTACACCGAACTCTCCGACAGAGAGAGAAAGGTTGTGTATTGTTAATCCCGAATTAATCTTCGTCCCGAACTAGGGTGACCTTCTGTTTTCTTTTCGATTAGAAACAGGCGTGCATTTCTCCGTTCGCGCGCGCAAGAAGGTTTGATCCCGTTCGAATGAGAAAGGAGCAAAGTAAATAACATCTATTAACCGCAGCCGGCTATAGGGAAAGAGGTGGCCCGAAAGGGTGAACGCGGAAAATCTATAGTTTAGCCTCCGTACTTCATCTTTGCAGGAAGTCCTCTGCTGCCCCGCAACTGTAAGAGCTACGAACGCCGCATTTTGCAAGCCACTGTCCGAACTGATTCATGAATTTAGGTTTTTGAGTTTGGTTCAATCCAAACCGGAAATCTAAATCCAAAATCGCTGGATGGGAAGGCGCGGCAAGTAGGTTTGAAGCTCAAGCCAGGAGACCTGCCGTACTGCCGCAACAATCCCCTTTCGCGGGAAAAGGAGGTTTCCATGAAAGCGCTATTTTGTCTTGTCGTAATAGCATTTCTCGCATCCGAGCTGCCGGCGGCGGAATCAATTGATGCAACTCTTCCTCCGGTGCTGGTTACTGCGACGCGATTGCGGGACATCGATCAGCCGGCCGGTCAGGTACCCGGCAAAGTAATAGTCATCACCGCGGAAGAGATCGAGAAGCTGGGCGCAGGTACGATTCAAGAAGTGCTTCAGTATCAAAGCGGAATAGTTCTTTACGATCCAATCGGCAACGAGTTTCAGACGAGCGTCGATCTTCGCGGTTTCAACGGCCAACCGGTCCCCGGCACCAGTGTGTTTGTTGACGGCATTCGCGTCAACGAGCCCGATTTCAACAGCATCAACTTTGATTTGATTCCGATTGAGAATATCGATCGTTTAGAAATTGTTCCTGGCACAGCGACAGTATTCGGCCGCAACGCGCTCGGCGGGGTCATCAACATCACCACCAAACGGGGCCGTCGAGACCGACCGCATACCGGTTTCGATCTCGGCGGCGGAAGCTATGCTCGGCAAAGATATTCATTGAGTAGCGACGGGCCGCTACCGTTTAAAAACTTTGATTATCTGTTTGATGTTACCCGCGAGCTCAGCGATGGTTTTCGCGATGACGGCGGCGCCAGGATTACTCGGCTATTTGGTAAGGCAGGTTACCAATTCGGCGACTCGACCGATGCGACCCTCTCCTACACTCACGTCCAAGATCATCTCAAGCAAGCGGGGTCACTGCCGGGCAGCTTCCTCCGAGCGGGTCGGCGTCGGCACAATCTCACCCCGGGCGATTTTGCCGATTCCAATCTTGATCTGGTTGGATTGAACGTACGGCAAAAGTTGCCAGCTGCATTTTCGCTGGCTCTAAATGCGTTTGTGCGCGACCACGATCAAGAGAACTTCGTGCGCGGGCTTTCAAGCACTTCAAATCTGGACACCGACACGGTCTCGGCGGGCGGCACCGTGCAAATCAGCCATGAAGGAACTATCCTGGCGAAGAAGAATGTTGCCGTAACCGGGTTGGAGTATGGCCACAATCGTTTTGAAAGCATCAGCACCTCCGCCTTTATCTGCTGTCCCGGCGACTTTATCACCAAGCAGTTGACTCGAGAGAACATCGTCGGAGTTTTTTTTACGAATAGCTTGAGCATTCTCGATTCTCTGATCGTCAACGCCGGGTTTCGCTATGATTGGGACCATTTGGATTTTACCGGTAAGACCGATCCGACTTTAAGCGGAACCAAGGAATTCAAGCGCTTTAGCCCTAAGACCGGTTTGACCTATACCCCGATTGAAAATCTCAGCTTGTATTTCAATTACTCCGAAGGAGTTCGAGTACCCACTATCCAGGAAATTTTCGCCTTGGGTCCGTTTGGCTCGAACCTAAACCTGGCGCCCATGAAAAGCCGCAACTTTGAGGTTGGATTCAAGAGCAAACCAGCTGAATGGCTGGAAGCCGCATTATCCCTGTTCTACATGCCGGTGCGCGACGAAATCCTATTTATCTCCACCGACCCCCTAGACCCATTTTCCGGACGTAATGAAAATATCAGGAGAACCCTGCGCCAAGGTATGGAAGTTTCGCTCAAGCTCCGACCCGATCGATGGATCGATGCGTTTATTAATTACACGCTGACCAAGGCAACCTTTGAGGCAGATTTCTTTATTCCTGGCATCAACGCTGTCGACCCTTCCCGGCCCGTCGTGAAAGGTGATGAGCTTCCATTAGTGCCGCGCCATCGGATCGGCCTGGGCGTGAATGTCCGTCCTTTAGAAAAGCTGACAGTGTCGCTGTTCGGCAATTATGTGGGCGAGCAGTACCAATTGCGAGATGAACCGAACGCGGCAAACAAACTGGCCGATTATTTCGTGCTGAACAGCCGGATCGCCTATCAATGGCGCGAGTGGACGGCGCACTTAACGCTGAACAATCTTACCGACCGGAAATACTCGACCTCGGGAATTTTAGTCGGCGCGCCGTTTAACGAATCTTTCCGTGTTCCCGCGCCTGGGATCAATGTCTTTGCCGGTTTGTCTTTCCGTTACTGAGTACGACTCGCGTGCACAAAGGAACTGACTTCAGACGAGCACTGACGCCGGCATCGCCGCTTCGCGGAGCGCCCATTGCCGTGGTTCCTGACATCCGATTAGGCAGGCAAACATACGACGAACTAAACCTGACTCGCCTGCTGTCACTTCACAGGGTCGGTTCGACAGCCGCAATCATCGCGCTGGCGCTGTTTTTAACTGCGCCTCTGGCGCTTGCGGCAGACCGCATCGTGATTGATGATCTCGGCTTCAAAGTAGCGGTCAAGCAAAATGTTCAACGGATTGTCTCTTTAGTGCCGACCAACTCCGAGATGGTATGCTTATTGGCCTGCGAGAAATTGAAAGGCGGCACCCGCTACGACGAAATTCCCCAAGAGCTGAAAAAAAGAGTTCAGCAGAAGCTGGTCGACATTGTCGGCGGCGGGTTCGACGCCAATCTTGAAAAAATCGTGCAACTCCAGCCCGATTTGATTCTGACGAATGGCCCGAGCCAGCAGAGATTTGCCGTGCCGCTGAAGAATCTGGGCTACTCGGTCTTGAGTCTCTGGCCGCGTGATATGTCCAGTCTGCGGAAGGACTTCTTGTTGCTCGGGCAACTCCTCGGACGAGAGCACAAGGCCGAGCAAATACTCGATCAAGTCCAAGGAGAACTTCTCGAAGTTGAGGCCAGCGCCAAGAATCGTCGTAGACAACGCGTCTACCTGCAGATGTGGACCGAGCCTTTGATCACGGTGGGACGGTCCTCTTTTCCTCACTGGCTCGTTGCCGCCGCGGGAGGCATTAACGTCTTTGGCGACATGCCGTTCGATTCTGGGCAAATCAGCCTCGAAGCGATTATCCAGCGCAATCCGGAAGTGCTGATATTCCTCGGTGATCAGAAGTCGTTCGCTGAAAAAATCAAAACACAAGCGGGCTGGAGCGTGATCGGGGGGGTCCAGAACGAGCGGTTCTGTTTTATCGAAGAGCGGGACATCAGACGCAGTGTTCAATTTGTCAGCGGGCTCAAGAAGATTCATGACTGCTTGTTCAATGAGACCAGAACCGCGTCACGCCCAGCGCCGGAGGCAAATTGAGTCTGAAGAAACCGAGCTGGTTGCTGATCGGCATTGCTACATTTCTCTCGTTCGTGCTCGGACTGAGTGTAGGACCGGTGCCCATTTCTTTTTTTGAAATGTCTCCAACGGACCGACTGATCTTGTTCAACTTGCGACTGCCCCGGAGCCTTTCAGCTTTTTTCGTCGGCGGAGGATTGGCGCTGGCCGGCGCCATCTTTCAAGGCCTATTTCGAAATCCGCTAGCTGACAGCTATTTGCTCGGCGTTTCATCCGGCGCGTCGCTCGGCGCCGCAGCCGCGGTGGTGTTGGGACTGGCTTCTCCAGTAGCCAGCTTCGCCGCTATCAGTTTTTTTGCATTTCTCGGTTCGCTCATGGCGTTGGC
>JAJONK010000339.1 GCA_021323355.1 Deltaproteobacteria bacterium | reverse complement strand
AGCGGTAAGCCTGAGATTACCGTCTTTCTCGGTGATGAGCCCCGCCTCTCTCCAGGTTTCTATCTTCGGATAGAACTCGACCGGAGACCTGCCAAAAGTTGAACGAAATACTTCTAACGAAACGCCCGATGTCATTCTTAGACCTAAAAAAAGAAATTCACCTGCAGCTTTGTCTCGATCGATATTTTCCCGCTCTGCGATCGCAATACCGCTTTGATTGATTCGTGCCATATAGCGTGCGGGATTCTTCTCGTTGCTCCAACGCTCTCTCGCTATCGGGTCCATACCGATTTGTAAGTAACTATGGGCGCCGGCGCCAAGGCCGAGATAATCGCCCAGTCGCCAGTAGTTTACGTTATGCCGCGAATAATAATTCGACAAAGCGTAATTGGATATTTCATAACGCTTTAATCCGGCTGCGCCAAGTTTCGCTTCGATGAGTTCCGCCATGGCGATCTCTTCGTCCTCGGTTAACGCGCTCAGTCTGCCGCAGCGATACTCGTGGTGAAAAGGGGTACCTTCTTCAAAAGTCAGGTTGTACGCCGATAGGTGCGGCGATCGATATTCCAGCGCGGCATTTAGATCGTCATCCAACTCCTTCAAAGTCTGGCCTGGATTAGCGAAAATAAGATCGAGACTGAAGTTATCAAACCCCGCCCTAACGACCACTTCGAGCGCTTTGCGCCCCTCTTCCGCTGTATGAACCCGGCCGAGAAATTTGAGCAGCCGAGGTTGAAAGGATTGGATGCCAACACTGATGCGATTGATTCCGGCATCGCGATAGCCGGAAAAATAGCCATAGTCGATAGTGCCCGGATTGGCCTCGAGGGTAATCTCGCAATTTGGATCGATAGGAAACGACGAAAAGGCGCGCTCCAAGATGAGGCCGATGCTTGAAGGCGCGAAGGTCGACGGAGTGCCGCCGCCAAAAAAAATGGTTTGAACTGTTCGTCCCTGCCAATTCGCTGCGCTGGCATAATGATCCAGCTCGCGGATCAAAGCATCCGTGTAGTCACGTTCAGGGATTTGCGCAACCACGTGAGAATTGAAGTCGCAGTAGGGGCATTTACTGATGCAGTACGGGATATGAATGTAAAGCGAAAAGGGCTTCATACTAACCGGCATGTTCCTAACATAAGATCGAAAACCGCAACCTACAACAGCGTCGATTGACAACAACCGCGGCAGATTTCTTGCTGGAAGTCCACGAGTTCACGATAAAGCCATTCAGTGAGAGTCGCTTAAGCGAGTCAAAGGACCTACAACATCCGGTTCCCAAGGTGATCAGATCCATGACGTTTTGCAAAACCGCAAGTAGTTATATCAGTAACAGAGCCTCCGATGATGGACGGCCATGGGCAAATTGCATTCGGAACGAAGCAAAAGCGGCCATGAGCAAAACTCTTATTCTTTTCGACTTCTCTGAAATAACAATAACGTCACTAGGTTCCGCGCCGTTGCAGGGCATCTCCTTTGCTACTTACTGTCAAATGGGGCGAAACATGGAAGTAAATAACACCGAATTGAAGAAACCGAGCTGGCAAGCAAGCTACATTCTTGTAGCGCTTGTTCTGTTCCTTTTCAGTTATGGCTGCGCGATTTTTCGCGGCCTTTCCGAGTCTGAAGTTCAAAGTGAGCAGAGCCCGCCGGTTGTTGTTTATCAACAACCGACTGAGCCGGTCGTTTCCGATTCTCCCACATTGGTAAAAAATGAAAACAGCCGACCGGTCCGTTCGTCAAAGAAAGCTCTCAGTAAAGAGGAGATTCGTCAAATCCAAGCGCGGCTGAAGGCCGCTGGATTTGACCCAGGACCAATCGATGGCATTTTGGGATCTAAAACAAGGTCGCTGATTTTGCGAGTTGAAGCGGGGTGTACGATCCTCAATGAACTGGCGACGGCCAATGGGGAGCTCTTCGCGCCAGCGGCCGAAACACAAGCGGCTGTCCTGACTGCTTCCGCAAACACTCTCAGCAAAACAGATATCCAGCTACTCCAAAAACGGCTAAAGGCCGTTGGTGTCTATCCCGGCCCTATTGATGGAATACTAGGGGCTAGGACCAGATCCGCGCTTTCCCGCTGCAAATTGGGATGCACTGCGCTTAACGACCTGTCAGGAACCTCAAACAAACCAATCTTCGAACAGGTTACAGAGATACAATCGCCACCCGCTTCCGCTTCTGCCCAACCAACCGCCTCGGTCAAGACCGTCTCTGGCAATCAGAAAATCCGGCTGGCGCAAGAACGGCTGAAAGCTGCCGGTTTTGATCCGGGCCCTATAGATGGCATTCTGGGCCCTCAAACCAAGTCGGCACTCGAGAAGTACCGCTCTTCCCACAAGTTGACCCATTCAGGGATCGACGCCTTGCCTCACTACTGATCTAAAAAGCTGTCGCGAAAGTTTCCAAAGGGCGGCACAAACTTCTCTCGAAGCTTTCTGATCATTATCGCCCGGGCCAGCCGCGCGGCGGCATCATGACAAGCCCAAATTGCTCTGAGGGCGTGTCGCTCCGCCTAAAGGCACACCATGACGAGACGGTCGTTTTCTTCCACTACAAAGGGCGTCCGCCGCCGTTTTTCTTTTTTGAGAACTCCCCTCAATTTCTCAATTTAACGTTATGCTACCCCATATCCGCGGAGGAATAAGCCCGTGAGCATCGTCAAGGCACCCTTCGATTTCACCCGCAGCGACTGGTTTTGGGCTCAGCGAAATATCCGCAGCGAATCTGGCAACGCCGTTACCACAACCAATACTTACATTGAGAGCTGAAGGCCACACAACTTCGCCATTAGGCACGCGACCGCTGTGCGTTGTGCCGTCCGCCGCCTGCCAAGACCATCTGCCGCCGAGGACCTCAACGGAACCGCCGATTCCTGTGGATCCCTGATAATCAATTCTTGCACTGCAGAGGCCGCCATCAGTCTGTGCTGGGCTCAGCCAGTTCTCACTTAATTCGTGCGTCCAACAGACAAAGATCACACCTCTAGTGACATTGCCGTGCGTGACGCCCAGAAAAATCTCCCAACCGGAAAAATCGGTCTGGTGATCTCCATGGGCGAGCGCAAATTGACTGCCGATAAACGTCCAGACGGTAAGAATCAAAATCCACATCCAGCTATGCGTTTTTAGTCGCATGTTTTTCGTCCTTATCAAACGGAACATTTCCCCTTGCGACTCCCAGGCTTTAAGAGACGAGAAGAGAAAGGGTTCCTGACCCTTTCTCTCTCTTTGCTCCCAAACTGTCAGCTTGGGCTTTCCACGCAAGTCAAGAATTGACCGGATTGCGTTGTACCATCGCCATTTCGAAGCACAGGATCCAGTGTGCAGTGTTGCGCAAAGGTATCGCGTGGTGTGGCCTCGATTGTTAAGGTGATGCCATCAGTCGCAACACATGGCTCCGGATCTGTCTTTACATTGCCCGTGCAGCGGAAGACCTGCAAAACTACCGACATATCCGTGACAGCGGCCGAATTCTGGATCACGGTCCAATTATTATTACAATTAATGCTACTCTCAGAGTCGCCAAGATCAAACTCAATGGTTACCTGCGCTTGCCCGTTTTTGGCTACCTCCTGACTTTCTATCGGGTGGCTCAAGACGAAGCGCTGTGACGCACTGCCTGGTGCCACGCTAAAGCCGTTAGGGTTTTTGCATAAAATCTCAATCTGATTCAGGCTTGCATCAACGACCACTACAGTGGGCTTGGAATCTGGATTGGGCACTCCGCGGAGGTCTATAAGTCCCGTAAGCGTACTAAAACCAAACCAACCGCCGCCATCGAAAAATTGTGCATTAGCGTTCGAGCTCGACATAGCGAGCACGCTTATAACCAACCCGCCGATCACCATTAGTCTCTTAAACATTGTTTTCTCCTCTTTGTTGTTGATCCATTGTTGAATCATTATTTGTGTTCTGCCTGTACTTTTTCTTTCTAAAAAGCTTTTGATCTTCATTTATTTACATAAACACCTCCGTTTTAATAGGTACGGCTGCCGATTTCTATGTCACGGCAGCGCTAATGTGATTCTTGTGAAAAT
>JAJONK010000016.1 GCA_021323355.1 Deltaproteobacteria bacterium | reverse complement strand
AGAGTCTGGCTCATTTCCTGGATCGTAGGTTGGCTGCTCTATATAAATTAGATACTCTGTTGGATCAGTCCGTACCGACAGATGTTTCACATTTCGGTGCATTACTCCTCCAATCAGTCTTTGAAGCGGTGAGCGGCTTAAAGCGATGGTCTTGAGGTGCTGATTCTGCCCGATAGCGCACATAGAGAATCCTCTTCTAGCACTCTGTACGGGTGCGTACAATACAAATATTCCTGAACTCACTTTTTATCACAGCTCCAGGGCGCTAAAGTGGCTGAAGGAGGGTTCAGATGGCCTCGTCAGAAAAACACTCCTCGAAGAACCGACTCCTGGCCGCGCTACCTCCACGTGAATACCGCCGCCTTCTGCCGAAACTTGAAAGCGTGTCTGTATCTTTGAAGCAGGGCATCTATGAATCGCTCCAGAAGATCGATTATGTTTATTTTCCCTTGAGCGGCATCGTCTCGATTGTTGCATTTATGAATGACGGCACCGGCATTGAAGTCGCCACCGTGGGCAATGAGGGCATGGTGGGACTCCCTGTATTCTGGGGAGCCAATAGGACACCGCTCGTTGCTTTCCAGCAAATCCCAGGAGAAAGCATGAGAATGGAATCCAAAGTTTTCACCAAGGAGATCAAACGGAACGGCCCGCTTACTGCCATTCTCCATCTCTATACCCAGGCTTTTGTGGTGCAGATCGCGCAAGGGAATGCTTGTAATCGTGCCCATTCGATTGCGCAGCGGTGCGCCCGTTGGCTCTTAACGACTCACGATCGGGTCGGACGACCGCAACGGTTTTTCATCACTCAGGAATTTCTCGGTCAGATGCTTGGAGTGCGCAGGGCGGGCGTTAATGAGGTGGCCTCGGCCTTAAGAAAAAGCAAATTAATCGATTATAAGCGCGGTATGATCCACATCTTAAATCGCAAAGGGCTAGAGAAGCGCAGTTGTGAATGTTACTGGGTCATTAAAAACGAGACCGACCGTTCATTCTCCAAGCGGTCAAAGAACATCTCCTGAAATTCCGCAGTTTGTACGCAACAGATTAGCGCCTGATATACTTGGCCGGGCTGCAGACGCTTACAGATTCTCCAGAGTGAGTAGCTGCTCGATGAAGAGCGAGGGCACAACGCTTGCTCAACGCATCTCAGCCGGTGCGAGGAAGCGCAGCTTGTTAGTACAACACGGATTTTCTTCTACCCCGTCAACATTCCTTCGTTTCTACGTAGGTAGTCAGTGTTCGGATCGACGGCTGCTAATGAAAGTTAATTATCGAAGAATTCCGATATGCGCGATCTATTAGGTCCTCTAGTTGAACGACTGGGCTATGTTCCGGTCTTAGCGAGTGATGGTGAAGAGGGCATAGAGAGGCCATTGCAGAGAAGCGAAACTTAATCCTGTTGGACATGATGAGCCCATAATGGATGGACGGGAAGTGGCACGAAGGGTTCGGGCAACACCTGAGACGAAGGAAATTCCGATGTTCGCGATCACGGCGCTGTTTCGTTCTGACGATCTCAACGCCTGTTTGTTAGCTGGCTGCAACGCCTACATCGTCAAGCCGTTTGGAGTTCGGGATCTTCAGGCAAGAATTCCAGTACTCTTAGGCGGCACAGGACCGTAGGCATAGCATACTGCGATACGGAGACGATCTGGTTCGAGAGTAACTAATTGCGACCGTTCAACAGTTCACAATACGAACGGTTCAAAACAAAATGCATCACGGGCAATGGCATCGGGAAAAGACTTCCGTGGAATTTCGATACACGCTGTCAGCAAAGAGCGACACCGAACCAATAGCCAAGGCGACCCCACACTCAACGTCCCAATAAACGAGGTTCATGATGGCAACACGAATGACAACCTTGCGCAGAGTCATACAAACCGGATCTCTATTATGGCGTTAAATCAGCTGGCGGGTTCCGACCCATGGGTATTTTGGAAATGTCCATTGTCATTCACCTAGTTCATAGCCCGGATTATGGCGAGACCCACTAAAACTCCCAAAAGCGAGAGAGCTACTGAAAGAAAAACATAGAGCGCGGCGGGTCTCCAACGAGAATGACGAGAATGTCGTAAAGCCACCAAGAATGCCGTTGTGAAGAACAGCCGCCAAATCTGACCCGGATCAGCTTTGTGGGCGAACCAACCCGCCAGCAGACCCATAACAAGCGACCAGAGACATTCACGGCGAGAGTCGAATGGGCGAAATCCGAACCGAGCCGGAGCGCGGCGACATTGACGGTGTGGCGCAGAACGCCGCCTAGTCCTGCACCTAGGAAGACAACGATGTAACTAGAAAGAGTATGCATTCCAGCGGTCACTTCGCCATCGCCAAAACGTGAATGCGTGATGCTGATTAGATTCTGAAGACATCGGCTGTCCTGAAAGCTTGCGGAACTTCAAAGCCTACCTGATTCGCCGTTCGATTTTGCGTGGTTTACGCCCGTTCATGAAAAGATTGACACAATCCTGGATATTCATTGTTATGAGGGTTAATCGCTTTTTCGAAACACTCTCGACCATTATCGATAATACACGAAGACAGACAAAATAACGTCTGAGCGGTGATCAAACATTCGCGAAGAACCGGGTTTTCTGCCAAAGCCCCCGGCCATCCGTGAACATACTATGCTGAGACTAAGCCGACTGATTTGCTAAAGCTCTTAGAACTCTCTAAATTGCCTAAAAACTCTCTAAAGGACACAGTAACTATTTGAATCGAGCAGGATAGCTAGTGCAGGTTCAAAAATGGTTTCACAACACAGATAGCTGTGCTATGGTTTCTGTCGCCTCGTTTATTCAACTTTCTTAGTCATTATCTCACTCTCATCGTTCATACCGTTCGCGATAGGAAAGCTCGTTCGAGGCGACGCATCTGCTGTGTCCGCATTTTTGTACGTGACGTAAAAACAACAAGCCCCAAAAGCTGCCGGTCAAGCAAGCCATTGGGGCTTGAAATTATTGAGCTTGATTGGACGTTCTAAGCGGCTATTGCAGGCTTGAACTGATTCGTAATCAGTAGGTCGCCGGTTCGACTCCGGCGGGTGGCTCCAATACCTAGTCGGCCGCGGAAATCCCGGCGCCTTGATTACCAATCGAGCTTTCCGCGGCTTTCTCACCTTCTATGATGCCAACCTTGGACGGCCGCGGATTTCAGTCGCTATTGACGAAAAGTCGGTGGAGCAATAAAACAAATCAACCTTGATGGAGTACTGCTCTGTCTATGAAGAGTCACGACAACCTGCTCGGATCTCCTGCAGCCGAGAGTGACAGCATCATCCTCTGCTCCACCAGCCAAGGCTATAACGTCAGAGCCACCCCGCTTCGAATAACACGCGATGTGGTGGTTTTCGAAGTCTACAACCCCTACAGCATTCTTCAGCTCTCCGAGGTTTTAACAGCGTTTAAAATAATCGTTAACGATCAGTCGATTTATTCCGGTCGTGCAACGGTGAGTAATCTGGTTAACACAGGCATTATGCTCGTCTGTGAAGCCAGCCTCGAAGATGGCTGGTCGGACATCGATCTTCTCAGCCTGGTATCTCAGCCAACCAAATTGCGCGCGGATTTCAGAAGCTTTCTCCGACAATGCGAGAGGATTCACAGCATTCAACCCCAGTACAAAGTGGTTGTCGCAGATATGCAGAACTATTTCACAGAGCTCAAGCGGTGGCTCGAGCACGTTGAATTAGGTATCCGCTCCTTGCCCTCCGGCGACCGTTCGAAAACGGAATCTTCGGTGATTAATGAATTAGCGCCTAACCTTTTGCCATCCATCGACTCGCTGTTCGGTCGTTTTGAAGAAACAGCCGCCGACGTGCCTGTACAACTTCTACCAAGCCATAGAAACTATGCTAAGCGGCAGCTTCACCCCCATCTACTATGCTCCCCCTTCGCCTACCGAACCTACCACAAGCCTTTAGGCTACGCAGGTGATTATGAGATGGTGAACATGATCCTGAGAGATCCGAATGAGGGAAGCACTCTATTTTCGAAGATCATAAACGCCTGGTTCCTGAGCCAAAGTCCGGCGGGAGCACACCGGAATCGCATCAGTTATCTAACGCGGCTTTTGGTAGGTGAAACTTCGCGTGTGCGGCGTAACAATAAGGTCGCAAAAATCTTCAACCTTGGATGTGGGCCAGCTAGCGAGATCCAGAGTTTCCTCATTCAGGATGAAGTATGCAATGACGCCGCGTTCGTCTTACTGGATTTTAATGAAGAAACCGTTCAACACACGGGCAGGGTTCTTGAAAATCTTAAGACTAAATACAACCGTAAAACCAGCATTGAGGTTATAAAAAAATCCGTTCACCACGTTCTCAAGCAAGTGCATCGTCCGACACCGGGCTATGATATGGTGTATTGCGCTGGAATCTTTGACTATCTCTCGGATCGAATATGCAAGCAGCTAATGAACATTTTTTACGAGCTGCTTGAACCTGGAGGACTGCTCGTTGCCACCAATGTGGAATCTTCAAATCCGTCACGAAACGGCATGGAGTATTTACTGGAATGGCATCTGATCTATCGCACTCCGCTTCAACTCCAAGGCTTAATCCCGGATCGGGCTCCTCCCCGAAGTTTCACTCTTAAAACCGATGACACTGGTATCAATGTATTCCTCGAGGTAAGAAAGCCCGATGATGCCTGACGTTCCGAGCCAGCACGAAGAGGAATTTGAGCAAGCGTTTATCTCGCGCGAACGTCAAGATCGCATTCGCAGCGGAAAAGTCGCTTGCGCTTTGGTGATGTTCCTTATGCCCGCGGGAGTCATCCTGGACCTCTGGGTTTATCCGGAACGAGTCCGCGAATTTTTTCAGCTGCGCTTAATCTGCTCGGTAGTGGCAGCGGGCTGGTGGACTCTTCACCAAACGTCTTTTGGCCTGCGGCATTACCGCTTGCTCGGTGTTCCGATAGCTATTCTTCCGGGATTCTTTATCGCTTGGATGATCTCAGTCACTGAAGGTCCAGCCTCACCTTATTACGCCGGACTCATTCTCGTGCTTCTTGCGGTCAATGCGATCGTGCACTGGAGTACGGTCGAGTCTTTGTTGGCTCTGGCGGCTCTTTATCTTTTTTACCTGGTGGCTTGTGCCCGCTGGCCCATCGCGGAAGAGCAGGGAATATTTTTTAACAATATCTATTTCTTGGTGCTTACAGGAATTATCGTGGTGATCGGCAATTATCTCTACAATCAGCTCCAGCTCCGCGAGTTCGTGTTGCGCTTCGAGTTGAGCCAAAACCGACGAACACTTGAAGAAGCCAATCAGAAGCTAATTGAATTGGACCGCGTCAAGAGCCAATTCTTCGCAAATGTGAGCCATGAGCTGCGAACGCCTCTAACTTTGTTGTTGACCCCGCTGCAAAGCCTAATCCAGGAGCATAAATCGGATCTAGGGTCGCCCACCCGGGACCTGCTGCTGATCATGCAAAGCAACGGCATGCGACTTTTGAAGCTAATCAACGATTTGTTGGACCTCGTACGGCTAGAGTCGGGCAAAATGGAGGTTAATTCAGAGCCGGTGGACATCGATCGCCTCGTTCACGGCGTTGCCAACGCAGTAAAAAACACCGCTCAAGATCGCGCCATCGAGGTTGAGGTAATGATCGACCACAATGTTGGCACAGTCGTCGCCGATAGCGATAAACTCGAAAGGATTTTGCTGAATCTGCTGTTTAATGCAATCAAGTTTACGCCTGCTGGCGGGATCGTTGAAATCGGGGTGACGCGCGCCGAACGCGAATTGCTCCTGGTGATTTCCGACACTGGTGCAGGCATCAGCCAGGAACAGCTGCCGTTTATTTTCGACCGCTTCTGGCAAGCGGATACCTCGGCGGAACGAAAGAACCAAGGATTAGGTATAGGGCTCGCACTGGTGCGAGAGCTGGTTGAAATTCAGGGCGGTCAAGTGAGTGTCGACAGCGAGCTTGGCAAAGGAACCCGATTTACCATCCGGTTGCCGTATAACGAGATAGATCGCCGATCCACCGATGGCGCAAAGCAAACTGAACCATCCGACAGCAACGCATCGCCCCAAGTTTCATTACACTCGGATAGCGGTGACAACAAGCTGGGCGAGATCGATCGACAGGCCGAGCTTTACCCATCGATGGCACTTCTCAGAGCGAGTCTTCGGCCGGTGGGGAACGACACGGACAGCAAAAAACCGCGGGTTCTGATTGCTGATGATGAACCGGACATGCTGCTGTATTTGAAGTCACAGTTGAGCCTTAACTTCCAAGTGATCGAGGCAGTTGACGGCCGCCAGGCGATTGAGAAAGCGAGCCAATTTTTACCAGATGTGATCGTCTGCGACATGATGATGCCTGAAAAGAGCGGCCTCGAGGTTTGCCGCGAGCTCAGGGAGCGCAGTTACACGAAGTCGACTCCCATTCTGATGCTCACCGCCAGGGCCGACGAGGAAACTAAGCTTACGGCATTAGCGGCGGGAGCTAACGATTTCATCACTAAACCGTTCTCCACGACCGAGCTACGGGTTCGATTAAAGAACCTGGTGGACACATTTCATTTACAACAGAAATTGATGCGGCAAAATCAAATTCTCGAAGCGACGATTGAGCAGTTAAAAGAGACGGAGGTGCAACTGGTTCATTCAGAGAAGCTAGCTTCGCTTGGTCGAATGAGCGCCGGTATCATCCATGAGATTAACAATCCGCTCAACTACGCAAAAACCGGCCTCTATGTACTTCGCAACACTATCGATTCGCCAAGTACTGACGAAAAGGAGGCTTCGTTAGAAGTGCTGCAGGATATTCAAGAAGGGATCGATCGAATCGATAGGATCGTATCAGATTTACGCATTTTCACTCACCCCAACGTGACACAAATCGAAAGGATTCAAATCGCGGAGCTGGTGACATCTGCATTACGTTTATTAAGTCATGAGCTACAGAACAAGATTAGAATTGAAAACGAGATCTCTAGTGACCAGACAATCTGGGCCAATCGCAACCAGGTTACACAAGTGCTGGTAAACCTGCTGCAAAACGCTGTATATGCCGTGGGAAAAAAGGCGAACGCTGAAAAGCCGCCAACAATTTGGCTGAGAGCCCTCCAAGACTATGAGCATAGTTTGGTTGTTATCCGTGACAACGGCGAGGGAATTTCACCGGAGAACCTTCCAAAGATTTTCGATCCATTTTTCACCAGTAAGGATGTCGGAGAAGGTATGGGACTTGGGCTGAGCATCTGCTATCGTATCATGCAGCAGCACGGAGGATCCATCGAAGTCCGGAGCGAGCCGGGTGTTTACTCGGAGTTTATCCTACGTTTTCCACGTGCGGCAGACGGCATGGCGGCTGCTTGAGGGAGAGTTTATGGAATCGGCCTACGATTATCGCAAGTGTACGCTGCTTTACATCGATGATGAGGAGATGGCTTTAAAATACTTTACCCGCGCCTTCGAGAACAGGTTTCCGATCCTAACCGCGCTTAATGCCGCGGATGGGTATAGGCTTCTGGCAGAAAATCGCGAGCGAATTGGCCTTGTGATCACTGATCAACGAATGCCTGGGGAAAAAGGCGTTCAGTTCTTAGAACGCGCCCGACAGCTTCATCCAAGGGCGATCCGTATCTTGACCACCGCTTACTCCGATCTGAATGTAGCTATCGAAGCGGTCAACTCAGGCGCTATTTACAAATATGTCACGAAACCCTGGGACATACCTCAATTTGAGGTAACCCTCCAACGCGCCGTAGAGTTTTTCTTAGTCCAGCGGGAACGTGATCTTCTTCTCAAAGAGAAACTCTCCGTGCTGCAGCGAATGATGATTACCGATCGGGTGCTCACTCTGGGAATTTTGGCCGGTCGCTTGGGGCACTATTTGCGGAACTCTTTGGTAGCGGTCCAGACCTTTATTGATCTCGCGCCGGAAAAACTCCTAGAGGAAAAGATTAGCGCGGAACAGATTCGAAATCCGAGTTTCTGGAAAGAATTCTATGAGCAAGCTCAGATCCAGATGCGGCGCATAACAGAGCTACTGACCGACCTGATAAGTGCAAGCCAAAGCAGCGGCTCACCACCTCTTGAACAAGTGGACCTGAAACAAACCGTGCTACGAAGTTTGCAACGATTTAATGGCAGCCCGCTGCAACATGGCATCACTTTCGTGAATCAAATTCCGGAAGGGCTTCCGCTATTGTCCGTGGAACGAGGACAGCTTGAGCGTCTCTTCGAACTATTGATAAAGGACGAGATCATGAGTTTACCGGCGGGTAGCCATGTTTTTCTTAGCGCGACTCCTCGTCGGGAAAGTCAAGAGATAGATATCGAGATTAGAGATGATGGTCCTGGGCTGCCGGACGAAGCCTTTCTTTCCGTCTTTGATCCTTTTTTCTTTCGCAACAACAATTCCCAAGAATTCGGCATCAACTTGATGGCTTGCTATTTCATCGTCTATCATCACGGCGGAAAGATTGCGGTCCAGAACCAACAAGGTCAGGGTGTCAGGTTCACGCTGACCTTCCCTGTACAACCTAAAAACCTTTCACCCGCGCAAGAGGAAGAGGCATTCATCTCCAAGGTACTGGTGAATGAGCGGTTTTGGGAACGTCTGATTTCCGATCAAATTGTTTGATGTCTTCGTTGATAACGTTCTGGTTTGCTACTCTTTGGATCTGGAAGGGAACTCGCCGGCTAAACTCGGCTGGAAGCCGGCCAAATATGAAAACAACAGGTGCAGATTCGATTGATTCAACTATGTTGGCGCCCGACACTAAATTGCTGACAGCGACCTTGCACGCTAGTGACCTTGGCTGCTAAAAGAACTATCCAGCTGCAAACTAGGGAGGTTTTCGATGATAACCGCAAATGAACTCAATGGAGTTCTTGCCATGATGCCTGCTTTCGCAACTCCTAACGCGATTGAAATCAGCGCGACCGAAACAATCGCAGTGGACAATTTAAAGGAAGGCGTGGACAGAATAGTTCGGGATGGAATCAACAACATCGCAACCACCGGCACATACGGGGAATGCTACAATCTACTGTGGGAGGAATTTAGAACACTGGCCGCAGCAACAGTCGATGCGGTGAACAAAAGAGTCCCACTCTTCATCGGCTGTACCAGCCCTAACCCCAGGGAAGTCGTGCAGAAGATGAATTTTGTAAAGGATCTTGCCGCAGATGGTGTTCTGCTTGGAGTTCCTTATTATGAAACACTGCATGTGCAAGACGCAATCAAGTTCTACCATGAAATCGCGGATATGTTTCCCCGGCTGAGCATTCTTATTTATCACAATCCCGGAAATCACAAGTTCACAATTCCTGTTTCGGCATTCAAAGAACTGATCAAGAAACCGAACATCGTCGGCATGAAGGACAGCCATAGAACCACCCAAGCCTTCCTGAATCTGCAAAAAATCGTCAAAGGCAAGATCAGTGTCTTCGTGAATCAGACGCAGCTGTACCCTTACTTCGAGATGGGCGCTGCCGGCTGTTGGTCAACTGAAGTTTGGATGGGACCGTGGCCAGTACTTTATTTAATGGAGATGCTAAAGAGAGGTGAAGAGCAAAAAGCAATTGACATCATTGATGACCTGATTGGCGACGGCAGCGGAGGCAAGCCTGTGCCTGGGGCGGGCAACAAAAGGCCCGCCGAGTACACCGACTACTGTAAGGTCGGTCCCACACGCGTGCCGTTTGTTACGTTTCCTGAAAGCGAACTCGCTAAGGCTAAGAGACGAGCCGAACATTGGATGAAGCTCAATGCGAAATATCGTCCACTGGCCGAAGCCGCAAGGAATCGATCGGCAGCATAGTTCTCTTCGTTCCTAGCAGTCCACTGACCGAAAACTACCTTGCCTGAAGCCAAATCCAGCCGTCACAAATAGAAACACTAAAAGCGGCATGAAGCTCTAGCTTACTTATTGTTGCCAAAGCGTTAAGACGCCTTTATCATAGGCTCTTTACGGACCGTTAGGAGGGCACAATGGGCTTACATGGAGACGCATTGTTACGCGAAGCTCGTGATAGAGTAAAACCACTTCCCCAGCAGTCCGCTGAGTCTGACGATGCCACTCCGACCAATTTCAATCAGCTCGCGGATGCCGTAGAAAAAGCAATTAAGGCTGCTTTGATCGAGAACCACGGTAGCTTGCCGGCAAAACATGATCATCAAAAGTTGGTCGCTATTTGTCAGAGTACAGGCGTCTGGGATATCCTCCCGCCCGCGCTGCAAACACTGGTACAGGAAGTCGAAATTTACCGCGCAGCGGCCTTGAAGAACACACAAAATTCGGCTGACGCTGCTTCGAAGCGTGAGGAGTTCAAGAAATACTTCGCCATAACGCGCCGACTAATTGACTATATGGAATATCACGTAATCGGTAACGACTCTGTGCTTCGGCGTCTAAGCGTGGCTTAGCAACCAATCAGTCATCAATTTAATTCATTAGACGCCTATTCTGCGTCGCTGAAAAAATCAGATTTATTATTGAAGGATTGCTGATCAGCGCTTGAGGCTGTGTGTATCATCAAGACGGGTTAGTAGCCGAAACGAAAAACAACGGTGAATCTGCGGGAGCTCTTATCGTGCCATCATCCGTGCATGGAGATTTGAGCCAGGAGCAATAAGCTCGGCAAGACTTCCGGCGAATTTTCGCGCAGCCTCAGCGCCGGGCGGAAAATTAGTAGCTATTCGAAGGAGGAATAACGGACTTGAAGTTCCACCGGCACATAATTTGATCATTATTAGCGACATGCAGAAAACGCTCACTTCTTAGGTTTTCCGTATAGAGTTCTGTTACATCGATAGCGTTATTTGTGATTTAGGCAGCTAGCGCGGCTATCATCCGAAGCAACGTAGTCCGAGATTTGCTGGAGAATCGCCAAGGGACGGGCGTTTAATTTACGCCCATCATTTTTTTGCCGAGTTTTCTAGAACATCCGATGATTTCACCCATCCGATACTTCCTTTTGGAGTCTTCACCATATACCAACCGTTAGCTCCACTGGTGGCTTGAATTATTGGAACCAGAATCGAGCCTTGTGAAAGTTCCTCAATCCTCTGACTCTCCTCATCTTGGATGGGATATAGTGGCGCGCTGTTTACTGCGACCATCAGTCGGTTTTGAAGCGGTTGCACACCCAGGTCGCCGACACCCTGGACTCCCCCTTTGCCCTTTCCGTTCGGATTGCTCACCCGAGGCGTTCTTGAAGCCGAGCTGCCGTGCCGCTGCGTAGCTCCCTCAAGGGTCCTGCCGTATTCGCCAAAGGCCTGCGCAGATGCAGAAGGTAGGGAAGCTTGAAAATAGAGCACAAGAAAACCGATTGCCGAAAGTGTATGTTTCATTCCGATGACCTCATTTTTGTGTCGAAATTTTGACGAGCCATGTTAGCACAATAATTTTTTGGAAGTACCTTTTTTACTAAATAAAGTCAGGTTGGACTCCCGCAGTTTCCTTAAAGTCCGATACTACACTCAAATCCGGCGTCAATATCCGTCAGTTAGAGACGCAATCCTCTTGTGAAACGATAGTACTTCACCGGCCAATGCAGCCTGAGCCAATTGGAAAGAGAACATCAAAAACAATTAAGTAAATTTTTATGGTAATCTGCATGTGCACTCGCGGTTGTGCGCATCGGCCGACAAACAGCACAAGTTTTGTACAAACTTATCCTGCTAAAAAACGATTCAATGGCAGATAATTCCAGTTGTCACGAGAAGTCTCTGATTTTGATACCAGTTTATGAAGATTGGAAGGCGCTTCACCGTCTCTTGCCACTCTTGGATCAGGAGCTGAGTACCAACAGACTCCGAGCAGATATTTTGGTAGTTGACGACGGCTCATCAGAAGTAAGCTTTCTGCCTGAAAAGGCAAAATCTTTTCGTTCTATTGAAGCAATCGATATTCTTTCCTTGCGACGTAACGTCGGTCATCAGCGGGCCATTGCAGTTGGTTTGTCATACCTGGAGGCGAACCAAGCCTGTTATCGGGTCGTAGTCATGGATTGCGACGGTGAGGATAATCCAGGCGACGTACCACGTCTCATCAGAGAATGTAGTGCCCATCAAGATCAAAAGATAATCTTCGCGGCACGAACACGCCGTTCGGAAAGTTTATCTTTCAAAGCCTTCTACCACATCTATCGCTTGATTCATTTTCTATTGACTGGCGTTCGTGTGCAGGTTGGTAACTTCAGTGTAATACCCGCCGTCGTCCTCAGACGAGTAGTGGTTGTTTCCGAGTTGTGGAACCACTACGCCGCAGCGGTCCATAAGGCAAAGCTACCGATAGCTCTGATTCCGGTCCAACGTAATTGCCGGCTCGAGGGATCGTCGCGCATGAACTTAGTTGCGCTCGTGGTTCACGGATTGAGCGCAATGGCAGTTTTTGGCGACCGCATCGGAGTAAGGCTCTTGATGCTTGTATCTTTGGGAATGAGCTTAGTCGCCCTAGCATTAATCGGCGTTATCGGCATCCGGTTTTTAACGCCACTCGCCATACCCGGGTGGGCCACCTACGTCACTGGAATCTTGCTGGTGATCCTGATTCAGATGCTCATAATCGTGCTTGTCTTTGCGTTTGTCATTCTCGCAGGGCGTGACACGGTCAGCTTCATACCCAGTCGCGATTATATCCATATGGCGGACGGAGTACGGCGAGTATATGGTTCCGGCCAGTAAAAGCGCTTACATCGGCGGCGAGCTCGATCTCTTTTCTCTCGCGACAAACTGGAAGCGCTATGTAAAAGCTGCAATCAGAAAGCACTTAATCGGAGACGTACTTGAGGTCGGCGCGGGGATCGGCAGCACTACCGCGGCTATGCACGACAGGGCCGCACATCGGTGGATTTGCCTTGAACCGGACTTATGTAATGCTAAACGGCTTAAGAAAAACGTCATTGAACAATTGGGATTCAAAGAGACTCATGTTATCGCGGGGTCATTGGATGCGCTTGCTAAGCGTCCAACTTTTGACTGCATCTTGTATATGGATGTCTTGGAACACATTCATCACGATCGTGATCAGATCCTCGCCGCGGCACAACTCGTTCGGCGAGGTGGCCACATTGTCATTCTTTCTCCCGCTCATCAGTGGCTGTTCAGCGACTTCGACAAGAGCATTGGGCATTTGCGCCGTTATAACAAAAAACTTCTCCGCTCGCTCATGCCTTCAGGATGGATACAGGTCAAAATGGCATATTTTGATTCTGTTGGAGCTCTACTTTCGTTGGGAAACGCGGTAGGGCTTCGGCAAGCCATGCCGTCGCCTTGGCAGATCGCGATCTGGGATCGCTTCTGCATACCGATATCCCGGATTATGGATTCCGTCTTGAGAGAGAAATGCGGCAGATCCGTACTGGCGGTATGGCGTAAACCGGATACTGTATAACTTAGACCTTCTACGATAATAACCTCAGGCATGCAGCCAAATGGTTGAGCGGCAACGAGACTGTTAGTGCGCTGGATAATTCCCACCGGTCTTTTTCTGGGGGTTGTGCTTTTAACTGGCGCAACCCTAAGAGATTACGGAATAGCTTGGGACGAACCGCCGTATTTTCATGCCGCCGATCTACACATCGCATGGATTCTCGATTGGCGAACGAACATCGAACAACGGAATTTTAATCAAAGCCTCAGCGATGAAAACATCAAAGCTGCTTGGCGCTGGAATCCATATCATGTACCCCACCCGCCCTTTTCACGCATAGTTTCCGGTTTCACAAAATACGTATCTTCCGGATGGGTTGATAAACTTTCGGGTTACCGTATCGCTCCGGCGCTATTCTTCGCGGTTTTGGTTACCGTGATGTTTCTGTGGATGAGAGCAGTGTTTTGTGTTCCAACAGGTCTATTTTCTGCATTTGCCTTAGTCTTGATACCCAATATCTTCGGTTTTGCACACATTGCCGTTACCGACTTGCCACTCGCATCCATGTGGTTTTTAACCGCGTTCTGTTTTTGGAAAGGCCTTCAAGATTGGAAGTGGAGCGTGGCTTGCGGCTTGGTATGGGGCCTGTCGCTTGCCACGAAATTTCCGGCCGCGCTAATTCCTATACCCTTATTCTTGTGGGCTCATGTGTTTCACAGGAATAGGTACGCCAATAATGTTCTTGCAATGCTCTTTCTCGGACCGATGATTATGATAGCTACTCAACCTTATTTATGGCATCAATCCGGTCTTCGAGTGTTGGAGTTTCTGTACGAAGGATTGAGCCGCGGGTATCGAGCCGATGCAAACTTCCCGGTCTACTTCTTTGATCAATTGTACTTCACGCATCAACTTCCGTGGTATTATCCTTTTTTTTTGGTGGGCATAACGACACCGGAACCTCTTGTATTCCTAGTAGCACTCAGTCTCGTTTCGATGATCTGGGTTCGAAAAGGGACGTCAACCGTGACGCTCTTTGCCCTGAATGCGTTCTTTATTCTAACGCTGGGTCTCTTACCGGGCGCGGTACTTCACGATGGCGTACGCCAAATGCTTCCGGCTCTCCCATTCCTGGCCGCTACTGCCGGAGCCGGATTTTATACCCTTGGAGAATGGCTATTCTCGCTGGCGCATAGATCGACCCAATTGCAAGCTGTTGCACATCTGCGTGGGAAGATTGTCGGAGTTGTCGGCTTGCTCATCCTGTTCTCACCCGTGCTCGACCTTTACCTATGTCATCCTTTCCAATTAAGCTTCTACAATCGTTTTGTCGGCGGTATCCGCGGTGCCTATCAACGCGGTTTGGAGCTCACATATTCCATGGAAGCGTTTACTCCGGAATTTGTTGACGCGATCAATACTAAGCTGCCTCACAATTCTGTCATTAACGCTTCCTTTGCCAACTTCATGTTTAAGTATTATCAGAAGGAAGGACGCCTGCGCGCCGATATCACGATTTC
>JAJONK010000015.1 GCA_021323355.1 Deltaproteobacteria bacterium | reverse complement strand
CAAGACGCCGAAAAGTTGTGGCACGATCTACTCGATGCCGGCGCGCCGGCGGGTTTGGTGCCGGCCGGGCTCGGCGCGCGCGACACCTTGCGCTTGGAGAAAGCTTATCCTCTTTATGGTCACGAACTCGACGACAGCACGACTCCATTAGAGGCAGGACTGCAATGGGTGGTGAAATTTTCCAAAGGCTCTTTCATCGGTTGTGAAGTCTTGCTAAGGCAGAAACAAACAGGCGTTGAACGCAAACTTGTCGGCCTGGAGCTGATCGAACCCGGCATCGCGCGCAGTGAGTATCGGTTGTTGAAAGATGGACGGTGTATCGGCAGAGTAACCAGCGGCACCCGATCGCCGACGCTGGGACGGTCGATCGCGCTTGGATATGTCGAGGCGGAAGAAGGCCGCGCCGAAAATATACTTGAAGTCGAAATCCGCAACAAACCAGTTCGCGCCAAGACAGTGCCGTTGCCGTTTTACCGGCGCTGAGACGGCGTTAGCAGGCTAAGGAGGAAGGTCATGGAGATTCCTGAGGGGCTCAGATATTCAAAAGAACACGAATGGGTTCTGGTCGAGGGTAAAACAGCAACCATTGGTATCACCGAGTATGCGCAGGAGGAACTCGGTGATATCGTTTTCGTCGAGTTGCCGGAGATCGGCGAAAAGATTGTGAAAGACGATCCATTTGGCGCCGTCGAATCGGTCAAAGCGGTGTCGGACATTTATGCGCCGGTGAGCGGAACGGTGTTGGAAATCAACGACTCGCTTCCTGACAGCCCGGAAACAATCAATGATGATGCCTATGGAGATGGCTGGATGATCCGGGTTGAGATGCAGGACATGGACGATCTGAAAGATTTGATGACCGCTGAGGAATACGCGGAATACATCGAGCAGCAAAAGGAAGACGATGATGAGGACGACGAGGCCGAAGACGATGATGAGGACGAGGAATAATCCCAGTCTATGAGCTACACGCCGCACACGGAGGCGGACAGAAAACGAATGCTTGACGCAATTGGAGCGGGCAGCGTCGAAGATCTATTCCGCCATGTTCCACAAAAGTTCCGTTCGACGGCCAAAATCAATTTGCCGGACGGCGTTAATGAATTAACAGTGCGCCAACGACTGGCCGCTCTTGCCGCCAAAAATGCCGCCGCAAACGATTGGGACCTTTATCTCGGCGGCGGCATCTATCATCATTTCATCCCGAGCGCGGTCGATGCGATTATTTCACGCTCGGAGTTCTCGACCTCTTATACTCCCTACCAGCCGGAGGTGAGCCAGGGTACTTTGCAAGTTCTTTTCGAGTATCAGACCTTGATCTGCCAGCTCACCGGGATGGAAGTCTCCAATGCCGGCGTTTATGACGGCGCTTCGGCGAGCGCTGAAGCGATTCTCATGTCGCGTCGCATTCAATCATCGTCCCGACGGCGTGTTTTAGTCTCTCGCGCACTTCACCCGCAGTATCGCGCCGTGCTTGCTACTTATCTCCGCAATCTGACCGATGTCAGCCTGGAAGAGATTCCTTTTGACGGCAGCGGAGCAACCGATATCGATCAGGTGGGGCGCCAGCTGAACGAACGGACAATGTGCGTGCTTGTAGGCTATCCAAACTTCTTCGGAGTGATTGAGAACCTGGCCCCGCTACATGAGCTCTGCCAGCGCGCCGGTGCTCAACTCATCACCGCAACCACGGAGCCTCTGGCTTTCGGGGTGTTAAAGCCGCCCGGAGCGTTCGGCGTCGATATCGCGGTGGGCGAAGGGCAAAGCTTGGGAGTACCCATGGCGCTGGGCGGACCGGGATTTGGTTTCTTCGCGACCCAGCGTAAATTTATGCGCAACCTGCCGGGCAGGCTTGTCGGCGAGACTGTCGATGGCGAAGGCCGGCGCGGCTATGTCTTGACCCTGGCCACGCGGGAGCAACACATTCGCCGGGAGAAGGCGACATCGAATATCTGCACTAGCCAGACGCTGTGCACGACGGCTGCAACTGTTTATATGGCATTTATGGGAAAGACCGGCATGCGTCGTTTGGCGGAGGTTAATGTAGCGCAAGCTCATGAAGCGTATCAGCGTTTAATCCAGGACTCCAAAGTCGAAGGTTGCTTCACGGCGCCGTTTTTCAATGAGTTCGTGGTCAGGGGAAAACAGCTCGACGAGATCATGCGTCGCTGTGCAGAGAGAAGAATCATGCCCGGAATTTCTTTGGCGAAATGGTATCCCGAGCTACCGGATTGCTTGCTTGTATGTGTCACCGAGATGAACGATAGAGAAGGGATCGATCGCCTTGTCCGAGCCATCTCGAACTGACCCGCCACAGCCCAATCAATCTCAGCGACTGCTCTTCGAGGGCGGCTCGCCCGGACGAACCGCCTTTTCATGGCCGGATAAAACACCAGCGGTATCGGAGAGTATTCCCGAAACTTATTTGCGTCAGGATATCCCCGACTTTCCAGAGCTAGGCGAGCTTGAGCTGCTGCGTCATTTTACCCGTTTATCGCAACGCAATTACGCAATCGAGAGCCAGTTCTATCCGCTCGGCTCCTGTACCATGAAGTACAATCCGAAAATCAATGAAGTGGTGGCGCGTTATCCCGGCTTCTCGCTCGTTCATCCGCTCGCGCCGCCGGCTCTGAATCAGGGTGCCCTGGAGTTGCTTTTTGGTCTTGAGCAGATGCTCGCCGAGATTAGCGGCATGGATGATGTCAGCCACCAGCCCTCCGCCGGCGCCCAAGGTGAGTTAACAGGTTTGATGCTGATCCGCGCCTATCTTTCAGCGCAGGGAAATCCGCGCAAGAAGATCATTGTGCCGGATACCGCCCATGGGACAAATCCAGCGAGCTCCACGTTGTGCGGCTATGACGTAGTGCAGGTATCATCCAACGAGCAAGGGGTGATCGCTGCCGCGGCTGTGGCCGACGCCATGGACGATGATGTAGCCGCATTGATGATTACCAACCCGAACACACTTGGGATTTTCGAGAAAAATATTGAAGCCGTCGCCGAGGTTGTGCACGACAAAGGTGGCTTGGTTTACTTGGACGGCGCCAATTTAAACGCCTTGATGGGAATAGCCAAACCGGGCCATATGGGTGTGGATGTGCTTCATATGAATTTGCACAAAACCTTTTCCACGCCGCACGGCGGTGGTGGGCCGGGCGCCGGTCCGGTTGGGGTAAAAACGTTCCTGCGCGATTTCTTGCCGACGCCTCGGATCGTAAAAACCGCTAACGGTTATGAGTTGATCGAGGACATGCCGGCTTCGATCGGGCGTGTGCGATCATTTTTCGGCAATTTCGGCGTGCTGGTCCGGGCGTATGCTTATATTCTTTCGCTTGGCGGCGATGGGCTGGAAGAAACCAGCCGGATGGCGCTGCTCAATGCCAATTACATCAGGAGCAAGTTGGAACGGCATTATCAGCTCGCGTACACGGAGCCGTGCATGCATGAGTGTGTGTTCAACGATCGGAACCAACACAGAAATGGCGTCTCAACTCTGGATATCGCCAAGCGTTTGCTCGATTATGGATTTCACCCGCCGACGATCTATTTTCCCCTGGTGGTTTCGGGAGCGTTGATGATCGAACCCACTGAGACTGAAACGCCGGAAACGCTCGATCAATTCATTGAAGCAATGATCGCGATCGCCCAGGAATCCCGCGAAACTCCCGACTTAGTAAAGAATGCCCCGCATACCACTCCGGTACGTCGACTCGACGAAGCTAAAGCCGCTAGAAAACCCGTGCTTCGCTGGGAGCGGCCGGAAGTGGAACGCTAGTCTCTGTTCTTAACGCCTATATCATTGCAGGAGCGATTCGCGCACCGACAATGGGCAGGGCCGACTACGGTGCGACTCGGTAGTTGAGGCGGTTGTCGAGGTATTCGAAGCTGGCCGTGATGGTGAGTCGTTTCTTGTCGATCCACGGCGGAATCGGTCTAAACGGCGCCGCCGCTTTCATCGCGCGCAACGCCTCATGATCGAGCAGATTCGACCCCGACGAGCGAATGATATGCGCGCTCTCCAACTCCCCACTGGCCAGAATGGTAAATTGCAGCAGCAGTTTTCCTTGTAAGCCGTACCTAAGGGCAGGCTCGGGGTACTCCCAGACAAACTCGATATTGCGTTTGATGCTGCTGAAGTAAGTTATGTACTGGGGGTCTCGCGTGTTCAGCGCGATTGCCGCATCGCCGTTAGTGTTTGCTGACGATGACCAATTGCCAGGCGGCAATAACTCCCGCATGGTGGGTAGCCTTCGTTCGGTTATCGATAAATTTTCTTCCTTTTCCGGCGGCCGGGGCGGTTCCCGCATTGGCGCCGGCTCAGGCTCTGGTTCTCTGAGTTCTTGCTCTTTTTTTAACTCCACTGTTTGTTGCGGCGGTGTCACGCGTTTGGCTGGCGCCGATCTTTTTACTTCAGGTGAATTTTTTTTCGCGATGATCGCGGGAGACCGGGAGCTCCTAGTCGGCACATCCGGCGGCAGCGAACTAAATTGGTTAGCGGCCGGGGCCTTGGCTTCTTCTTTTGCGGCAGGCAGCAGCGATACGCTGATATTTTCCTGCGGAGCACGGTGCGTGGAGGTTTGTGACCAGAGCAGCAGGAACGCTATATGGATGACTAATGATGCGGCGAAGAAACCCGCCAGTGGTCGAGAGACGTATTCCACGATCGTATGTTACTGCAGCAACAGTTGTCTAAGCAAATCTCGTGCTTGCAATGAAACTGATTGGTGAAATAATGCCAACAGAATAGGAGGACCTATGTTTGGTCTGGGGCTCGGAGAGCTGGTAATCGTTCTCCTCATCCTGATTATTTTGTTTAGTCGGCGCCTGCCCGACTTGGGCGATAGCTTGGGCAAAGGCATTCGAAAATTCCGCAGATCCCTCAAGGAATCCGACGAAATCGACATTACGCCAAATGAAGCCGCGAGCAAAGACAGGCCCGCCAAAAGGTCCCCCTAGGCTAGGTCTCTTCTTCGGCTGCCAGTACGGTCGCGGTAAATTTTTTGACGGCTTTCGCTGGCTTTAAAAAAACAATCGTGAAAGGTACGGAATCTCCGGGGGGAATTTCGAAAGTCTTCAGCGGTCTCAAACGTTGCAAGTCTAAAATATCTTGTGCGGTCATGCCTCGGATGATTTTGGCCGAGATCGCGTTGCCGATCCACATTTCTTGCTGTTCGATGGCTTTTTCGTCCGAGTCATAGGTCTGACCGCCAATACGCACTTCTCGGATGACAACCGGGTTTTGATTCATCGCTACACCACTGACTACAAAGATTTCTCGGTTCCCTTGTATCACCTGATAACTGCCGCGCAACGATTGTAATGCCACCCGCTCCTTTAATAGGTCATTTCTGGCGATGGCCGCGCCAATCAAAGGAACTTTCTTCATCCAACGGTCCAAAACTTGGGGATAGGCGTATTGAAACGCAGTCGCTAGCGAGAAGAACAAGATCAACAAAGCGAACAAGGAAAAATAAGGTAGAGTTGACGTTTGCTGATCGCGATAGGGCTCGAGACTCGAGATGTTACTGGTTGGCATTGTCGGCGAGATCTCTTCGGAATTTTTTCCTGATCGCTTGGCGGGCTCACGATGCTCCGTTTCTCCTCTGACCCGCTGCGATGGCGGATCCGTAGAAAGCGTGAAAGGTTCCTCAGATTTGACCTCCCCCGGTAATGACCACCGCTGCCTTTCTTGTTCGATCAATGAATCGACCGAATCCGGCGGAGGAAAATGGGTCGGCAGGGGAGCATTGATTTCGTGTTCGTCGCGATCGACCCGTGCTTCCTCATGTTCTGGCTCAAATACGAGATTCAACTCGCCGCCGTCATCGTCACCCGGCATTTTTGAGTCTACCTCTCTGGGCAGCGGCACCGCCTCGACTGACGCATTCAGCTCACCTTCGAACGTGTGTTTGCAGCGAGAACAACGAAAGGCGGGAGTGGTGCCGGTTACAATTTCGTCGGCCACCTTGTAAGTGGTCGCGCAGCTCGGGCATCTGACCAGCATTTATTGGTTCCTTGGTGAAAAGTAGATCGACGGAATGGAGAGATATCACGGGTATTTTAAGCCAATTCGCGAAAACTTCAAGGTTTTGATATCACGTTTTGTTTCGGCTGAATAAAAGATATTGGAAAACGTCAAACAGGCAGGGTTAATGTGGAGCTAAGTGACTGGCAGCTGGTCCAAAAGTGTCAAGCTGGAGATACTGCAAGCTTTCAAGAACTGGTTTCGCGATATCATCAGAAGGTCTACATGGTGATCGTGGGCTTACTACGCAACCCGGATGATGCCATGGAGGTCGCGCAGGAGTCGTTTTTTCGCGCCTATCGAAAGATCACCAGCTTTCAAGGTCAATCTTCTTTTTATACCTGGCTTTACCGGATCGCGGTCAATATTTGCATCGATCACCAGAGGCGTGAAAAGAGGAGCCCTCTGGAGTTTCGCGAGAGCATGGATGAGGTCTTTGAACAGCAGAATGAGGTTGCCAAAGATCCGTTTTCAGATGTTCACGATCGTGAGCTGAGAGAGAAAATGTTGTCTGCAATAGATGATTTGACTCCCGAGCACAAAGCCGTCATCGTTCTGAGGACTTTGGAAGGCATGTCATATAAAGACATTGGCGAAATTCTCGGCTGCTCCGAAGGAACGGTCATGAGTCGCTTACATTATGCCCGAAAAAAACTTCAGCATAAGCTGAGCGCCTTTTTATGAGTAACTGTGAAACTACTAGAGAAACTATCGGAGCCTGGCTCGATGGCGAACTCGCCGCGGCGCAAGCCGAGGCTACCGGTCGCCATCTTGAAGTGTGCGCCGCCTGTCGCAAAGAGAGGCACCGGTTGGAACGTCTCCACTCCACTATGCGGTTGGTCTTGGAAGCGAATGGGTCAGAGATTCAATTTGAGCCATTTTGGCAGGGCGTACAGCGACGCATCGCGCAGAAGAGGAATTGGTACGACAAATTCGGCGATCGGATTCGAAGCACCTTCAACGCTCCTAGGCTCGCATGGGCCATTCCCGCAGTGATCGTAATTGTGCTCGCAGGATTGTCCATCGATTGGTTTTTTCCCAATGCAAAAATCGGCACCCAGAGCGACAACTTGGCTACGGTTGAATCGATCGATGCATACGGACGCAATGTCGCCCTGCTACATGAGGGTGAAACGAACACCACGGTGATTTGGCTGTACCAACCTCAAGAAAGCGAGAATGACTCTTCTACGGAACCTTCTGAAACTAAGCCTTCTTTCTAGCCTCTTGTTGCTGGCGGTGTACGCCGAAGGCGCCGAGACTGGATCGAGGCCTGTTCAGGTAAAGATCGGCACCATTCTAGCATCAAACGAAAGCGATCAGTTCGATGCGCGGCTTAAGCCAATGGAGAGGCAATTAAAAGTGATGAAGTATCGTTCTTATCGCCTACTGAAAGAAGATAGCCAAGCGGTTCCATGGAACGATAATGCAACATTTGAAATTCCCGGGGGCAGGTCGCTTGCCATCTCGCCTCAAGACACAAAAGATAAACAAATCGCTTTGAAGGTTCGCTTGACCGAGGGTACGAAGCCTTTGTTGGATACCACAGTGCGACTCCAAAACCAGGGTTATTTTCTTCTAGGTGGGCCGCCGCATGAGGGCGGAGCTTTGGTGATATCGATATCCGCCTTCGCGCCATAGCTACTCGACAACATTTTTTTCGATCGGCTCGACCGTCACTCCCTTTTCCTTGAGCCATGCAACGGCTTTGTCTACTTCGGTCTGTGCGCCATTGATCTCGAGGGCCATCAATGCCATCTCAGCCGTCACAGTTGAGCCGCGAATGTTGAAAACCACGTCGAATTGCTTTGCCATTGAAGACAGCACGGGTTCTCGCACCAGAGTCCTGGGGAACGTGAGGTAGATTCTCTCGCGGACTGCTTCTCGCTTCTTCTTCATTTTCTAAATCGAAAACTTCAGGTTGCCAACCGCCATTCGGTCGCGCCAGCCGACCCAGAGGCTGGTGGATAGATACTTATCCCCGAAGTCAGGAAAAACCGTGACGATAATGCCAGAATGCAGCTTGCGCGCTATTTTCAGGCTGGCAAACATGGCTGCGCCCGATGACTGGCCGACGAGAATCCCTTCTTCTTGGCTCAAGCGGTACACCATTGCATAGGCATCTTCGGTTGAGACCGGAATCTTACGATCCAGCTCCTCTTCATGATAGATGCCGGGCACGATCGAGCTGGCCATGTGCTTGAGCCCCTCGAGACCGTGTAGGGCGTCATCCGGTTCGACGGCAATAACCTGTATGCCCGGATTCAACTTTTTAAGATAACGCCCCGTCCCCATTATGGTTCCACCGGTTCCGATACCTGCGACGAAATGAGTGATCTTGCCATCGGTTTGACGATAAACTTCCGGTCCGGTTGTTTCGTAGTGGGCCTGTGGATTCATGGAATTAAAATATTGATCGGGTTTAAAGTAACGGTCGGGATTGGCTCGTAGAATTTCGCGGCTAAGCCGGATCGCGCCATCAGAGCCTTCTAGCGGATCGCTGAAGGTGATTCTGGCACCGTAAGCCTGGATAATCTGCTTGCGCTCAATACTAACGTTGGCCGGAATCACCAGTTCGACGGGATAGCCCAACACTCTACCGATTAACGCCAAGCCGATGCCGGTGTTGCCGGAGGTTGAATCGAGAATGACTTTGTCGGTCGTTAGAGTTCCGGCGTGAATTCCTTGTTGAATCATCCGCAACGCCGGCCGATCCTTAACCGAACCGCCCGGATTGAACCCTTCTAATTTGGCAAATATGCGAACTCCGGCAGGCAAGCCTTCGGTAATCTTGCGGATCTCCAGCAGCGGAGTGTTGCCGATGAGATCGAGCACCGAGCCGATCTCTTTTGGTTCCCGTGGGAGCGCGTGAACCAGCCGCAAGTTGTGATTGGCTTTCACCATAAGCTCAAAGCGACGTTTCGCTAACGCCCTCCGGCAATGGCGGGAACGATAGAGATGTTGTCGCCTTCTTTAAGCGCGGTCTCCAGGTTTTGTAAAAAACGAATATCGTCGCCATTGACATACACATTGACGAATCGCCGTACTTTGCCGGTCTCGTCACAAATTCGTTCTTTGATCCCGGGATAGTTTTTTTCCAGGTCTTCGACAATCGACCGGATATTGTTTCCTTGCGCGTTGACCTCGTCAACTCCTTGGGTGAATTTGCGCAGTGGCGTAGGAACACGAACTCGAACCGACATAACCATCCTCCTGAAAGCTTACCGGCGTCTAGCCTTAGCTAACATAGTCCGTAGCCTGGGGCCATGCAAGCCGTTACACCGGCATGATAAAATTAGCTGCCTGCGGCCTGTGAAATCGGCGGATTCAGATGTTGATAGAGCTGATCGAAATTTTCCAACGTGGCTTTAATCGTGTAGGGCTGCTCGACGCTGCGGGCTACCGCCTCAAGAGTCTTGTAACCGTTACCAGTGATGCTAATAACGATCGATTCATCACGCGGAATTCGTCCTTTTTGGATGAGTTTCCTGGTTACCGCGACTTCGGTTCCTCCCGCCGGCTCGGTAAAAATTCCTTCGGTCCTTGCGAGCAGCTTGATCCCTTCAACAATTTCTTCATCCGTGACACTCTCACCCCAACCGCCGGACTCTTTGACCGCGTGAACGACATAGTAGCCATCTGCCGGATTGCCAATCGCGATCGAACTCGCAATCGTGTTGGGCTTTACCGGACTTATCAAATCTGTGCCCTTATGAAGGGCATTGATGATCGGAGCGCATCCGGCGGCCTGCGCCGAGTAAATCTTGCAACCGGTATCTTGCACCAGTCCCACTTTGGCGAGCTCCTTGAACGCCTTGGCCAGCTTGGGCAGAATGGTTCCGCCCGCCGAGGCAACCACGATGTGTTTAGGAAGCTTCCAACCTAACTGTTCGGCGATTTCATAAGCATGTGTTTTTGCGCCTTCCGAATAGTAAGGCCGTAGATTCACGTTGACGAACGCCCAACCATACTTATCGCCGATTTCGCTGCAGATCCGGTTAACGTCATCATAGTTCCCTTTGATGGCGATCGTTTTTGGCCCATAAATAGCTGAGCCAATAATTTTTCCCTGTTCCAGCCCGTCGGGAACAAAAACATAGCAATTGAGCCCGGCTTTGGCGGCGTGGGCGGCGACAGAGTTCGCCAGATTACCTGTCGAGGCGCACGAGACCGTATCGAAGCCGAACTCGATAGCCTTGGAGATAGCGACGGAGACCACCCGATCCTTATATGAAAAGGTCGGGTGATTGACTGAATCATCTTTGATGTAAAGCTCCTTCACTCCTAATGCTTCCGCCAATCGATGGGCTTTGACCAGCGGAGTAAAACCCGAATACATCCCAACCTGCGGTTCTCCATCGATCGGCAGCAGCTCGCGATAGCGCCAAAGATTTCTGTCGCGTCCGGCGATCTTTTCGCGGCTGATCGCGTTGGCGATTGCGTCATAGTCGTAAACGATTTCCAGTGGCCCGAAGCAAGTCTCGCAGACATGCAGCGGCTCTTTAGGGTAGTCTTGACCGCACTCTCGACACTGGAGTCCTTTGACAAAACTCATGAATCTTCCTTTTCTAGTCCTACTCCAAAATGATTTTCGAAACCGGCGTCTCGGTCGTCATCAACGGCCGGCACGCCGCGCAATCCGGGTCTTTCCTTACCTCTACTTGATGAAACTTCATGGCTCTGGCGTCATAAGTAAGGAGACGATCCGTCAACAGTCCTTCTTCGAAGCCGATCAGATACTTGATGGCCTCGGTGGCTTGGATCGAGCCAATGGTTCCGGCGACGGCGCCGAGAATGCCGGATTGCTGGCAATTCAAGATTTCTGCCGGCGGCGGCGGCTCTTTGAAGAGGCAACGGTAACAAGCAGTTTTGCCGGGAATCACAGTCATGGTTTGGCCCTGCCATCTGACGATGCCGGCATGTGAATAAGCTTTTTTCAAACGCACCGCCGCATCGTTGACCAGGAACTTGGTCTCAAAATTATCGCTGCCATCGATAATAAATTGATACTGCGAAAAGAGTTCTTCTATATTGTCGGAACCAAGCCTTACAGGATAAGTAATCACCTCGACGTCCGGATTTAGCTGGGTAAGAGTCTCTTTGCCGGATTCTACTTTTGCCTTGCCCAGATCGGCGGTGGCATGAAGAATCTGACGCTGCAGGTTCGATAGTTCGACATTATCCGCATCAATCAACCCCAAGGTGCCCGCGCCCGCTGCGGCTAGGTAAAAGGCGCTTGGCGAGCCCAAGCCGCCCGCGCCAATGATCAGAATTCGACCCTGGCGCAGGCGTATTTGTCCTTTGCCGCCGAAATCCGGCACAAGTATCTGACGGCTGTAGCGTTCAATCTGTTCTGTTGTCAGGCTGAGGCTCATAAACTTTTGTCCAAAAAAAACCTCTTCTGTCGATAAGAAGAGGTTTTTAAATCACCTCACCTTATCTTTCCCCCGCATCGCAGGGGTTGGAATTAGCACCAGCGTTCCTTTCGGAACCGGTTGCTGTGGCTTCGAAGGGCCGATCCCTCCACCACTCTGAATAAGGTTCAGAATATTTAGTCGTGAACGTATCGTAGGTGATTCATAGTGTCAAGCAATCAAGTGGACCATCAGAATGCGTAGTCGGCGAAACAAGGTTCTACGCGGCAGTCCTCCTTGTATCCAGGTTTCCAAAGAAGCCGCTGAGCGAGTGACCCTCATCCGAGCGACCTCTATGCCGGGTGGCGATTTGAAACAAGGTGAAAAACGATTCCAGTTCTGATATCAGTCTCCTGCGTTTTTGGATAAATCTGATGCATTGAAGGAGCTTCGGTGGGTTTGACACAAGAAGTAGCGAATTACGTTTTTAAGGTGAGCTACAAAGATATTCCTTCGGAAGTGATTCGTTTGGCGCGGGGCTTCATCCTCGACGGACTCGGTGTGGCGCTGGCGGGCTCGACCGATGAGTGCTCGCGCATTGTGCAGGCGCATGTCCGGAAGTTGGGCGGCAGGGAAGAGTGCGCGGTGCTCGGGACTGCTTGGTCGGCGCCGGCGCCGAAAGCGGCGTTAGCCAATGGTGTTGCCGGTCATGCTATGGACTACGATGACACGCAGCTCTCCACGTCCAAAGAGGCGGTATATGGGTTGTTGACGCACCCGACGACACCGGTCCTGGCCGCCGTTTTGGCCGTCGGCGAGAAACAAAAAATAAGTGGCGCAGAGCTCATGCTGGCGTACATTGTCGGAGTCGAAGTTGAGTGCCGCATCGCCGACTCGATCAATCCGCACCATTATCAGTCGGGGTTCCATTCGACTGCGACCATGGGCGGGCTCGGTGCAGTGATGGCGGTGGGGAAGATTTTGCGGCTGAGGGAAAATGTCTTAGTTCAGGCTCTCGGTATCTGTGCCAGCATGGCCGCCGGACTGCGGGAGAACTTCGGTACCATGACCAAGCCGCTCCATGCCGGCCGCGCGGCTGAGAACGGTGTGACGGCCGCTCTGCTAGCGCAGAGCGGCTTTACCGCTGCCACCAACATTCTCGAAGCGCAGCGAGGGTTCTATCACGCCATGGCCGGCGGCTACGATGAAAGCAAGATTGCCGGCCGGCTTGGCCGCCCTTATTTTATGGAAGAGCCCGGGATCTCGATCAAGCCTTACCCTTCGGGGTCCCTGTCTCATCCGGCCCAGGACTTGATTCTCGATCTGGTCAGAGAGCATGATCTCCATGCGTCCGATATTGAATCCATTGAGGTTGGCACCAACTCCAACGTACCCAACGCCTTAATTTATCCGATGCCGAAGACGGCGCTTGAAGCAAAGTTCAGCATTCCTTTTTGCATGGCCATTGCGGTGCTCGAGCGCAAGGCCGGAATAGCCCAGTTCGCCGATAGTAAAGTACGGCAGAAAAAAGTCGTTGAACTGATGAAACGGGTCAGGCTTTACGTCGATGGTGAGCTGGAAGCGCTGGGTTTCGATCAGGTGCGCTCGCGCATTCGCATCAGACTTCATGACGGCCGGAGCATCGAAGGGCGGTATGATGTTGCTCGTGGCCACCCGGAAAAGCCCATGAGCTGGAGTGAGTTAGCCGAAAAGTTCAAAGAATGTGCGAGCCTTGCGGTGCCGGCGGATAATGCCGGACGTGTCATCGATCTGGTAGCTCGGCTGTCGGAGCTTAAAACTTTGAATCCATTGATTCGCGCGCTGGCGAGCTCAAAGGCCCGAAAGAAAATATCACCACGATTTATGCAAGCGAGCCTGCAGCACAGTAAGGAGCACAAGTGGAGCCGTACTCGCAAGCCATAGGACGATTTGTCCGCAGCTTGAGCATAGACGATATTCCCCAAGCCCTCGTCGATAAAGCCAAGCTGGTCCTTCTCGATACGATTGGCGTGGCGCTGGCCTCTTCGACAATGGAGTTCGGCGCTATGGTAACGAGAGTTGCGCAAGCTCTCGGGGGGTCGCCGAACAGCCGATTGATCGGTTGCGACAGCAAGGTTGCTGCTGCCAACGCCGTGCTTGCTAATGGAACATTGGCGCACGGCCTGGATTACGATGACACGCTGGAAGAAGCCATCGTGCACACCGGTTGCTGCGCCGGGATGACAGCTCTGGCGGTCGGCGAGGAGGTTGGCGCGGATGGCCGATCGGTTTTGGAAGCAGCCGTTGCTGGCACCGAAGTCATGTGCAAAATCGGGATTGTCGCTCCCGGAAAATTCCACGCGCGCGGCTTCCATCCTACTGCACTGTGTTCTACCTTCGGCGCTGCTGCGGCCGCGGGAAAATTGTATAGCCTTGAGCTGGGTCAATGGAGCGATGCGTTTGGAATCTGTGGCAGTCAGAGCTCGGGTATCATCGAATATCTGGCTGATGGTACCTGGACAAAACGAATGCATCCCGGTTGGGCAGCCCATGGCGGCGTGGTAGCCACTTTGCTCGCCCGCGAAGGGTTTCGCGGTCCGGAAAAAGTTTTTGAAGGCACCCACGGGTTTTTCCAGTCTTTCGGCGGGCCCACTGAATACCATTTCGAAAAGTTGCTCGAATTAGGCAAAATTTGGGAAACGCCGCGGCTGACTTTCAAGTCCTATCCATGCGGTTCCATATCTCACCCCTACATGGATTGCGCGCTCAAGCTTCGGCACAAGTATGCGCCCGCGCCCGAACAAATCGTTGAAGTCGTTTGCCGTACTGCACAGGGGCCGGTGCATCGTTTGTGGGAGCCGCTTGCCGTTAAGCAGCAACCGGCAAGCTCCTATGGCGCAAAATTTAGCTTGCCCTATTGTATTGCGGTCATGCTCATTCGCGGCCGTGCCGGTCTTGAGGAGTTTACTGATGAAGCGATTCACGATCCTTCGGTGCTGGCTCTAGCGAAAAAGGTTCGCTACGAACTTGACCCGACGATTGATTATCCCCGCCACTTTTCCGGTCACGTGAAGATTCGCTGGGCTGATGGTAGCGTCCTTGAAGAGAACCAGGCCCATCCGCGGGGCGGGTTCGAGGACCCGCTGCCGCCCGAGGAGATTGAAGCCAAGTTTCGCGCTAACGCGTCACTCGGGTTGCTGCCCGAACGGGCCGATCATATCATTGAGGCAGTGGCACGCCTGGACGAGCTGCCCAACATTACGTCACTGACCGACCTGTTGAAACCTTGAAAATAGGAGTAAGGTCAAGAGAGCGAGTCATAATATGAGTCATAGTATAGGAGGGCGAATCATGAAACTAAAATCCTGCTTGGTGATGCTTGCAATGTGTTTCGTTTCGGTTCCGCCAGTTCGCGCGCAAGATGCTCAGCTTGTCCAGGCGGCGCGAAAGGAAGGCAAAGTCGTTTGGCATACCTCGTTGGCAATTCCATCATCCACCGCGATCTCGCACTATTTTCAAAATAAATACAAAGGCATCGAAGTGGAAGTGCATCGCAAC
>JAJONK010000014.1 GCA_021323355.1 Deltaproteobacteria bacterium | reverse complement strand
TTACCGACACCACCCTTTCCGGCGGCAACCAGCACCACGTTTTTCACCGAAGGAAGCAGATCTGTTTGGCCCTCGCCTGCCTTGCTACCGCGCACCTGCGCACCGAAGCTTATTTCAAGCTCTTTGATCCCGGGAACTTCCGCCAATGCCTTCTTACAATCCGTTTCGATGGTCTCGCGCAAAGGACAAGCCGGGGTGGTTAATTCAACGGTGAAACTGACCTTGCCGTCATTCAGGACGAGGTTTTTCACCATTCCAAGACTTACAATATCCCGGTGAAGTTCAGGGTCCTGAACTTTCTTTAAGACGCCGAGAATTCTTTCCTGAGATAAACTTTCCAATGGCACTCCTTTGTTAAACTCTAGACTTATAAGGTCTATGATGTCAACAGACTGGTGTGTTAACAACAAACTGACAAACGAGTCTAAATATCCGAACGGATAAGTCCGAGTGGTGCGTGATTGCGTCCAAAAGTTGCCGGGGTAACGGCCTTTTGCTACACTTGTTCTACTCTACGGAGTGCCTTTTACCCCCGATTAACTGGGAGGTTATATGGAACGCAAACTCACGCTCATCTTTGGTTTTTGTATTTTATCGACGGTTGTAGGTTGCTCAAGCGGTGGTTTGACGACGCGCGAAAAGGGAGCCGGGATTGGCGCGCTTGGCGGCGCTGCAGTTGGCGGTATCATTGGCGCGGCGGTCGGACGGCCAGGCGCGGGCGCGGCAATTGGTGGCGCGCTGGGTCTTGGCTCGGGCGCTTTAGTTGGAGATCAACTACAAGGCCAGGAACAAAAACAGTCGGAGCAGCAGCGCCAAATCGATGCCAACCAAGCAGAGTTACAGCGGCAAAGACAGGACCTGGAGAAGCTCAAAAAAACCGGTGAATACTAACCTTGAATCGGCAGATCAAGACAGCATCGATCGAGAAAGATTACGATGAACAATTCTCCTAAGTTTGCAATATTAGCGGTGATGGTATTGTCGATCATCGCAGCCGGATGTTCCGGTGGATCATTAAGCACCCGCGAAAAAGGCGCCGGAATAGGTGCGCTCGGCGGCGCGGCTGCCGGTGGGATTGTCGGCGCTGCAGTCGGTCACGCCGGCGCTGGCGCGGCGATTGGCGGGGCGCTTGGCTTGGGTACAGGAGCTCTCATTGGCGACCAACTCCAGGGGCAGGACATAAAACAAGCGGAGCAGCAAAAGGCGATCGATCAGCAGCGAGCCGAGATTGCTAAAAACCAGGCGCTGATTGATGAATTGAAAAAACGCAACATCGAGGCGCGAGAAACCAGCCGAGGCGTAACGGTCAATCTTCCGAACGTCAACTTTCAATTCGATAGCGCTGACTTAACCCCGGATGGGCGAGATCGGGTAAATCAAATCGCCAATATCCTTCAGCGAGAAGCGCCGAATCGCAAGGTCACCGTGGAAGGCCACGCAAGCCGCGAAAGCACCGCGCAAGAATCTTACAACCAGCGGTTGTCGGAGCGGCGGGCAAGCACCGTAGCTCAATCACTGGAGCGCAATGGCGTCAACGGCGGGCGTATTTCATCGCAAGGGTTAGGCACTCGCGCACCGATCGCCAGCAATGATTCCGAGGACGGTCGAAGGCAGAATCGCCGGGTAGAAGTGATCATTGAGAACTAGCGGATCCGAAGCGAGGTTCGCTTCCGTTCATCATCCGCCGAATGTTACTGCGATGGCGGCATGTGATTGCCAAGGCAATGAAGGCAGCCATTCCGACTACTAACGGCGGGTAGGAAAACAGCCAAAATATTATCGGCGCCGCTACTGCGGTTAAAATCGAGCTTAGCGAAACGATCCTGCTGGCTAGAACCGTAACGGCAAACAGCGCAACCAACACCAGCGTGGCCATTGGAGCTACAGCCAAGAAAACACCCAAGGCCGTGGCCACCCCTTTTCCTCCCTTGAATTTCAAAAAGATTGGATAGAGGTGTCCGAGAAATGCTGCCGCCCCAACCAAAACTGTTGCGGCCAGGCTTGCCCCGAGTTGCATCGCGAGAATGACCGGAAGGAACCCTTTCGCCGTGTCCGCGATCAGGGTCAAGATACCTTGACGCTTGCCTACTACTCTGGCGACATTTGTCGCGCCGACATTACCGCTACCGACCTCTCTCACATCAATCCCTGACCTCGATCCGAGAATGAAGCCCACCGGCACCGATCCCATTAAATAACCAAACAAGATTAAAAGTATTTCCACTTAAAACTACCAAAATCAAAAACGACTCTCGCGACCAACTACAGTGCTCCGCCAAAAAAAAGCCCCGCACGGTGAAAACCGTGCAGGGCTTTGGACATTGATTGCCAATTCTGGCGGGCAACAACCAATCAGGCCGGCTTCTTATAGAAATCCGGATTCATTCTCGTGGTTGTCCCGGATTTGGCCAGTTCCTCCTCGAACATTTTTCGGATGTTCGGATCCTCATCATAATACTCAATCTGATTGCCACCAGCCTTGACGTCTTTATCAACCTTGGTGATATCGCCGAAGCCTTCGCCCAAGCTATACTTGATGCCGCCTAAACGCGGCGGCAGATAACGCGCCCCCGTGGCGCCGGTGTTAAAATGCTGGTGGAACATCATCGCGGGCGGCGTAAAAACGCTGCCGTCCTGCCAATCATATCGTTTGGGTTGTTCTCCTTGTCTCCAGAACAGGGAGAAGCCATGACCTTTGATGACCATCACATTGAAACCAGGTCCGTGTCGATGGGCTTTTTTATAGGTGCCAACGGGAAATTCGGAAATATGCGCGGCCATCGAGCCATTGGCCATCTCGAGCATGACATTTTTTCCCGCGGCGCCGCGCTCCTTCCACTCTTCAAGTTTGAAGTTGCGGGCATCGGCAATAAAGTTGGTATCCCAAACCCGGCCCGGATGAGCTTTGCCCTTGCCGCTGAAATATTCGGGATCTCCGTCGAAACGATCCACGAAGTCACGAGGCGTATTGAAGATAAAGTCTTCGTTATGAAAAAGGTTAAAAGTGATGGCCATGCTGTTGACCGAGAAAAACCGCGCTGGCTCGTCGCCCTGGCCGTTGAAGTGCTGGTACCAAGAATTAAGCGGCAGCGCGAAAAGGCTGCCCTCTTGCCATTCAAAAGTTTGCTTAGCTCCTTTGTCATTCCAAATGGTCGTGGCGCCGCGGCCTTTGAGAACATAAAGCATGTCCTCGTAGAGATGCCTCTGCGGGTTAAGGCTCTTTCCGGCGGGGATTTCCAAAACATAAGCGCCGGTGGTTCCTTCCGCGCCTTCCATGTTGATGAACGCGCCGGCGCCACCAGTTCGGTCCCACGGTTTTAATTCAACCTTTCTCAAGTCCTGGACAAAGAAAGTTTTGATAACTGGGATTCCCTCCCCAAGCTGCCATTTTTCATAATATGGAATGTTATCTATTGAAACATCTTGTTGAACAGCAGGTTTAGCCATATAGACCCTCCCAGGAAACTATGCTCGGTTTCTATCGCATCGATTTGGCAAAAGCAAGGCGGAGATACCTGATCTGCCGTAGCATTTTCACCGGAGATCTTCGGCGGCAAAAGCAAAATTGTGGTTTGCCAACTCGGTGCAGGCGCGGCTCTGTTATTCGGGCGAATGGCCAACTTTGCCTCTAGAAGCATTGACAATATCACCCTAAAACTCTACTAAATGGCAGTATTCAAGCTACTTCAACAATCAAGGAGATCAACTTGGCGACACCGATTACCGCGCCGATGGTGGGGAAAATCTTAAAGGTGGAGAAAAACGTCGGAGACCGCGTCGATGAAGACGAGGTAGTGCTTGTGATGGAAGCGATGAAGATGGAGATACCCGTCGTTGCGCCTGCCTCCGGAGTGCTCAAAGAGATGAAGGTGTCAGCCGGACAGGCCGTCGAAGCGGATCAACTGCTCGCTGAAATCGAATAATCCGTCCCGATAAACACGCACCGCAATCTTGGAGGAAATAAACTGATGGACATCTGGTCTTTCGGATGGACGCTGTCGGTCATTGGCATGGCTGGAACTATGCTGGTGTTGTGGTGCCTAAGCTTGCTTATCCTGCTCCTTAGGAAAATTTTTCCGTATAAACCAGAAGCAACGACGCCGAAGAAAGGCTAGATAGATTGATGGAATCGGCGATTGCTTCCGGCCTGCAAGGTCTTTTACTTGGGATCAGCAATCTGACTTTAGGTCATGTCGTCATGATCCTGATCGGTTCGCTGCTGCTTTATCTTGGAATTAGCAAAGGATATGAGCCTCTCCTCCTTCTCCCCATCGGCTTCGGCGCCATTTTAGTGAATATTCCCTTAGCCGGCCTGATGGATGAACACGGCATCCTCCGCTACTTTTACGAGAATGGTATCCTAACGGAGATATTTCCCGTGCTCATTTTCCTGGGTATCGGCGCGATGACCGATTTTTCGCCGCTGTTGGAAAATCCGAAAATAATTTTGCTCGGCGCCGCCGGACAGTTCGGGATTTTTTTGACTCTGCTGCTTGCTCTAGCGGTGGGCTTCGACAAGCTCGACGCCGTAGCCGTTGCTATCATCGGCGCCTGTGACGGCCCCACTGCGATTTATGTCAGCTCCAAATATGCGCCGCATCTATTGGGAGCGGTTTCGGTTGCCGCTTACTCCTATATGTCTTTGGTTCCGCTGATCCAACCGCCGATCATGCGCTTGCTGACCACCGATCGAGAAAGAAAAATCGTCATGGGTGTGAGCCGGCAGCCGGTTTCAAAGACCACAAAGATTCTTTTCCCGATCGTTGTGACGATTTTCGCTTCAATCCTCGCGCCCATCGGCACACCTTTGATCGGCACTGTCATGTTAGGCAATCTCATGAAAGAAAGCGGTGTCGTGGAGCGGCTTAAAAGCGCTTCCGAAAACGAGATTGCCAATATCATCACTCTCCTTTTGGGTCTTACGATTGGCGCCACCATGGAGGCGGATAAGTTTCTGCGCGCGGAGACATTGCTTGTATTGGGACTTGGCCTCATCGCCATTAGCCTGGATACCGTCGTTGGGGTGCTCTTCGGCAAAGTGATGTGCGTACTTACCGGCGGCAAGGTCAATCCGCTTATCGGCGCGGCGGGAATTTCAGCATTTCCAATGGCCGCCCGCGTCGCCCAAACGGAAGGTCAGAAGTACAACAAGAAGAATTATCTCTTGATGCACGCGATGAGCGCCAATGCCGGTGGGCAGATCGGTTCCGTCATTGCAGCCGCGGTGATGCTGTCGGTGCTCACGGGAATGGGAATCGTCGGCGGGTGACAGGAACCGTTATGGCTAATTCCAGAGATGATCTCGAAAAGAAACTTACCGCGTTAGAAAAAAAAGCCGTCGCAGGCGCTGTAAAGGCGGCCGGCAAACAACCCGACGAAGGCAGGCTCACCGCGCGAGAACGAGTCGAGACGCTTCTTGATCCCGGCACGTTCGTCGAGGAGTTCATGCTGGCGGAAACGCAATGTACAGACTTCGGCATGGCAGAGCGAAAACAGCCGTCCGACGGCGTAGTGACCGGTTTCGGAAAGATCGACGGCCGCCCGGTTTATGTTTTCTCACAGGATCGATCCATCATGGCCGGGAGTGTTGGCAGCGCCCACGCGGAAAAGATCGCCTACGTGATTCAGACGGCGCGCAGACTGGGCGTTCCTCTGATCGGTCTTAATGACTCCGCGGGAGCACGAATTCAGGAGGGACTTTCGGTCACTTCCGCCATTGGCAAGATCTTTTTCGAGAACAGTATCGCATCAGGCTGCATCCCGCAGATCTCCGCAATCATGGGGCCGTGTATCGGCGTCGGCTCCTATTCGCCGGCGCTTACGGATTTCGTTTTAATGGTCCAGAATTCCAGCCAGATGTTCATCACGGGTCCGGCGGTGATCAAAGAAGTCCTGGGCGAGACCGTCACCATGGAGGAGTTAGGTGGCGCCAAGATTCACTCCGAAGTCTCAGGCGTCGCCGACCTGGTGGTCAAAAGCGATCAAGAATGCCTCGCGACAATTCGCCGGCTGCTCGGTTTCTTGCCAGCCAATTTTGAATCGCCGCCGCCGCGCAAATCCACCAGCGATAATCCGGAGCGCAGCCTCGATTCGCTCAACCAAATCGTCCCAGATGATATGCGCCGCGCCTACAATATTCTTCAAGTCATCAAAGCGATCGTCGATGATAATGATTTTCTTGAGTTGAAAGCGAAATTCGCGCGCAATCTGGTGATCGGCTTCGGCAGGTTGGACGGGCACCCGGTGGGGTTCGTCGCGAATCAGCCAATGTTTCTCGCCGGCAGTTTGGATGTCGACGCATCCGATAAAGCCGCTCGTTTCATCCGATTCTGCGATGCCTTCAATGTTCCTATCATCACACTGATGGACGTACCGGGATTTTTTCCTGGAAGACAACAGGAAGAAAAAGGCATCATTCGCCACGGCGCTAAGATGCTCTACGCATATGCCGAGGCGACGGTGCCCAAGATCACTGTTGTCTTACGCAAGGGGTATGGCGGCGCCAAACAGGCGCTCTGTACCCGCGAAATGGGCGCCGATCAGTTGTTCGTTTGGCCGGGGGTCGAGCTCGCGGTGATGGGTGGCGGCGGCGCGGTCAACGTTCTTTATAAAAGAGAAATCGAACGATCGGCGGATCCGGAGCAAACTCGCAGAGAGAAGATCGCCGAGTTCCAGGAGCGCTTTAGCGGCCCCTTTGAAGCCTTGTCCAAACAGTTTGCGCACGCAGCCGTTCGTCCGGCGGAGACCCGCCAGCGGCTGATTCGTTCTCTGGAGATACTACGCAACAAAAGAGAAGAGCGACCAAGGAAGAAACATGGCCTGATGCCGGTGTGACTATCAATGTGAGGGCCGATGGCTTAAGCGTCAATCGGCAGCGAGAAAGAAAAAATGCTCCCGTGGCCCTGTTCGCTCTCGGCCCATATTGTCCCGCCGTGGGCTTCTACAATCATTTTACAGATCACTAGGCCGAGCCCGGTGCCTTTGTGATTGGAATTGTTGGCATTCCCTCCCTGTCGATATTTTTGGAAAAGCTCGCCTATCTCCTCGCTGGGAATGCCTTCGCCGCTATCCTGAACCCAAACCCGAATACTCCTCGTCTTAGCGAAATCTGCGCCGACCTTTACCTCTCCGCCATCGCCAGTAAATTTGATGGCGTTACTGATTAGATTACTTAAGACTTGCTCCAGGCGCTGCGGATCGGCAAGGATCGATGGTAGCGACGCATCAATCGCCTCCGCAACGGTCACTTTTTTGTTCTGCGCCACCACCTGGAAGCTCTCAATGCTTTTTCGAACCAGGTCGGTGACACTGACGACCTGCTTGCTGACATTGACGTAACCAGACTCGAGTTTGGAAAGATCAAGAAAGTCGCTCACTAGGTCGATTAGATTGTGACTGTTGGCTTGAACCCGTAACAACCATTTTTTTTGCTCCTCGGTCACAGGGCCGAACATCCCGTCCAACATTACCTCCGTTACTCCGGTAATGTTCATAAGCGGGGACCGCAGATCATGAGCGATCATCGCCGAGAAGTCGGCTTGCAGCTTGCTTGCCTTCTCGAGCTCGCGCGCTTGCCGCTTGGTCTCCTCATAAAGCTGTGCTCGCTGCACCGCAACTCCCACATGATTGCCGATGGTCTCCCACAGACTCACTTCCTCGTTTTTGAACTTGCGCGGCGTTCGCGTTGCCAGTTGAATAATTCCCAGAACCGCGCCATCAGCGCGAACCGGCACCTGGACAAACGATTGAACTCCCTCCTTTTTGAAAGTTCTTAAACCGTCGCAGCTTTGCACCGCTTCCTCCACGCATGGCTGCTGAAATACTTGGTCCTTGAAATGAGAGGATTGCGCGGTGCCGCTGGTGCGGGAGATTGCGCGGTGGCTCGCGACGTTTTCCGGATCCCGGTAACCACGAACAACCACCACCTGAAGCGTATCACCGTTGGATTCAAGCAGTCGGATATTGCCCAGGTCAAACGAACCTATAAAAATCGCCTGCTCAAGAATGTGTTCGAGCACTGAATTGAGGTCCAATGATGCCAATATGGCCTCGCTGATTTTCCTCAGCACCATCAGTTCTCGATTTCGTGCTTTCAGGCTTTCTTCGGCCTTATGTCGCTCAATCGAGTATCGCAGAGCGCGCGCCAACAATTGACCGTCCGCCTGGCCCTTGACCAGATAATCTTGCGCTCCCTGTTGCAGCGCTCTGATGGCAATCTCCTCATCATCGAGACCGGTCAAAATCACAATCGGCGTGCCTTCCGCCTGGCCGCCCAAACGGCTGATCGTCTCGATACCCTGCGCGTCGGGAAGCGAAAGATCCAATAACACTACGTCAAATCGCCGCTCGCTCAGCCGCGTTAGGGCGTCGCTAAAACGTTCCGCATGAACCAGTTCGAATTGCGAGCTTCCCGTCTCTTGCAAGAGCGCGCGTAGAAGTCGGGCATCGCCCGGATTGTCTTCGATCAACAGTACATGAATAGGCGCGCTGCTCACTTAGCCGCCTCGTGCGACGGCAATTTGACGACGCTCACCCAGAAATCTTCGATGGACTTCACCACTCCCATAAATTGCTCGAGATCCACCGGTTTGGTGATGTAGCAGTTGGCATGCAAATCGTAGATTTTGAGTATGTCCTCTTCCGAGGAAGATGTTGTAAGTACAACAACAGGAATTCGCCGAAGGTTGGGATCGGCTTTGATTTCGGCTAGAACCTCCCTGCCGTCCTTTTTCGGCAAATTCAAATCCAGAAGAATCAGTTCCGGTTGAGGCGCGTCGGCGTATATACCCTGCTTGCGAAGAAATGAGAGCGCCTCCACTCCATCGCCGACGACCGTCAGTTGATTCAGCAGCTTGCCTTCCTTCAGCGCTTCTTTCGTCAGTCGGACATCGCCGGGATTGTCTTCCACCAGCAGTACCTGAATGCAGCCGTTGTAAACAGTCATAAGGGTTTATCTCCTTCAGCGGAATTTTCCCCCGGCAGCGTAAAGCGAAAGGTCGAGCCCTTGTGCGGCTGTGACTCCACCCAGATTCGCCCGTTGTGTCGTTCAACGATCTTTTTGCACAGCGCGAGACCGATTCCCGTACCGGGATATTCCTCCTTTGTATGCAAGCGCTGAAAGATCACGAAGATCCGCTGCGCATACTGAGAGTCAATCCCGATTCCATCATCGCGGAATGAGAACAGCCAGTCGCCAGCCTGCCGCTCCGCTGTCACATGGACGTAAGGAGGCTTTTCGCCGCGAAATTTAATCGCGTTACCGATCAAATTCTGGAATAGCTGCCCAAGTTGAATGGCATCGCCCATGACGGTCGGCAGAGGGTCGTGAGTTATTCTCGCTTGACTGTCTTCGATGGCTATCTGCAAATTCTTCAGAGCGGTTTGAAGAACAATCTCACAGTTCGTCGGAGCAAACTGGCGGCCCTTGGTTCCGATACGCGAGTAAGCAAGCAAAGCCTGGATCAGGTCCTGCATTCGCTTGGACCCATCCACCGCAAAGCCGATGAATTCTTCGGCCTCGCTGTCGAGTTTGCCCTTATAGCGCCGGGCCAGCAGTTGCACGTAACTCGCGACCATTCTTAACGGCTCTTGTAAATCGTGCGATGCGACATAGGCAAATTGCTCCAACTCGGTATTGGACCGAGCCAGTTCAGCCGCCTGAACGGTTAGCAAACTGTTCACCCGTTCGAGTTTCTCTTTCGCCGATTTTACCTCCTGGGTTGAATGCTGAAGATCTATATTGGAGCGAGTCAACTGCGCAGCCTTCTCTCTCAGCGCCGCCTGTGCCTGTTGGCTTTCTTCGTAAAGCCGAGCCTTCTGAATGGCGATTCCAGCCTGGCCGCCGATGGCGTCGAAAACTCGTAACTCACTCTCCTGAAACTCTCTGACTGTCCGGCTACCGAGCTGAATAATTCCCAGCACGTCGTGCTGGGTGTGGAGCGGAATAGCCACAACCGTGCACACTCCTTCTCGTCTAAACGTGCGCATGCCGTCTGATGCACTCAGGTCCTTTACCTTGGTCTGCTTGCTAGCCATTACCTCGGCGATAATTCTTGCGGTGGACTTTTGCTCACTGGTTTCATAGTGGTTGACGATGCCTTCATGGTCGCGATGTCCACGGCTGGCCACCAGTCTTAACCTGTTATGGTCGCGGTCTAGCAGGCGAATCACGCCGCAATCGAACCTGCCGACCTCAAATGCCTTGTCAAGGATTCGCTCCATCATGACTGTGACATCAAGACTTTCGAGAATAGTGTCACTAATCGCCTGGAGCGTCTTGAGTTCTCGATAACGTGCCTCGGTTTCACTGAACAGTCGCGCCTTTTCGAGCGCCACACCGATCATGTTTCCGATAGCCTCCAGTAATTCCAATTCGCGCAGTTCGAAAGGAACCGGCCGGACAGCAGACACCGCCAAGATACCCACCACATGAGTGCCAGCTTTTATCGGGATCATGCCGGCCGGATTTTTTTGCGGCGACAGTGCTTCGGAGTTCCCGATTGCGGGAGAATTGTTAATAACTAGCGGCTGCCCGCTTGCAAACACGTCCCGTACGATAGAGTCCGTTGACGGCCGAACCAGTTCTTCGGTCTCCTCCGGCGAAAACCCCCGGTGCGCAGCCAATGTCATCCCGTTATTAGCGGAATTCTTGAGCCTTATTGATAGGCGCTCGCGTCCGGTCACTTCGAAGACTTTTTCTAACGCAACCTTCAGCAGTTCATCGGTACGAAGCGACTGGCTGATAGCTTTGGCGATAAGATTGAGAGCTCCCTGTTCATTGGCGCGCCGCTCGGTGTCGTGGAGAAGCCGGGCCTTCTGAATGGCGAGGCCCACTTGGTTGCCGATCGCATTCAGCAGACGCACGTCTTGGGGCCTGAACGTGGACGGCCTGCGGCTTCCCACCTCCATCAGTCCGAGCGTCTCTCGTTCTAGGATGATCGGCACCACAATAGCCGAGCACACCTGTTCCTTTGTAAAGGCGAGTAGCCCGTCCCCTGCTGCGAGATTTTCGAGTACTAGACTTTTTCCCGACTCGATGATCCGCATTGAAAGAGCATCGCTTCTGGAGCTCTTCATGTCGGCGTAAACGCGGGTATTCTCTTGATCGCCATAGCCTCGACAAATTCCGATTGCCGTACCGCCGACAGGCTCAAACAAGCGAATATTACCAATGTCGAGCGAGAGAGTGGCGAGCACTCGATCGACAATGTTTTCCAAAACAGGCTCCAGATCTGTAGCGCTCAAGATCGCTTGGCTCACATCGTGCAGAACCGCCAGCTCAGTGTACCGGTCCAGCAAATCTTGCTGGGCCTGCTTACGTTCGGTGACATCTTCCGCTAACCCGACCATGCGGTAAACTTCTCCAGACTCGCTCCGCACAGGAAAAGCGCGATCCTTGATCCAACGTACAGAGCCGTCATCGCGGACGATTCGATACTCCTCGCTGTACTGCCCCGTAAACTGCTTGGTGCTTACCGCTCCAAGTACCCGAGCGCGATCATCTTCGTGAAGCAGCCCCAGCCATGATTGAGATAAAGAGCCGATCTTGGCAGGATCGCGTCCCCAAATTTCGCGATACGCGGGGCTGATGTAAAGCTTTTCGTTATTCGACGGGTCCGTAATCCAAAAAACCTCTTTGACGTTTTCGGCAATCTGACGAAACCGCTCTTCGCTCTCGCGCAAGGCCGCCTCTCGGCGCTTCAGCGTGCTGATATCACCAAACGTTATTATTGTTCCCGCCAGCGCGTTTCGCTCAAAAATTGGAGCGCACTTGTATTCGACCGGAAAGCTCGTGCCGTCAATGCGCCAAAATAGCTCATCGGCGGCCTGGTGCTTGGCACCGTCTCTTAACGAAGCGACAATCGACGAGGGCTGCTTGGAAAACTCACTGCCGTCTGCGCGCGTGTGGCGCAGTACCTGCTGCGTCGTTTTTCCAAGCACTTCGTCCGCTTGACAATTCAGGAGTTCCGCTGCTGCCGAGTTCATGAAGAGAATTCTTTGCTGCAGGTCAATTCCAAAAATTCCTTCGCCCGCAGAATTGAGGATTAAACTGCTTTCCGCGAATGCCTTCTGATTAAAGCGCCAGGCGGACATGTTGCCGATCGCCGCCGCAATGAAAAAAAAAGAATGGATAGCGGCCCACTTCAACGGAGCAGCCAAAGCCGCCGGATGGTTATAAACGTGGTGCGGCCATATCGCACCGACAAGAACGTGGTAAATCACCAGATAAACAAGAACCAGGAGGTACGAAATTCGGTCCTGATATAGCGCCAAGAAGGCAAGCACAACAAAAAAGTGAAAGTGAAACTCGATGGCGCCACCTGAGAGATGAACGAGAATTGCGGAGGCGCTTATAAGGCCAAAACCAACCGCTACAGGCGAAAGAGCACGGCCGGTGGTTAGAGCGGCAACGCTCGCGAAAAGACCCACGATTATCGCTTCGGCGATCGTCCGGAGCACTGTGCCATCGCGAACGAGGGCCGCAAGGCTAAATTCCCAGCTATCACCAAACACGACCGCAATCACCGCGATCAGCAACGCATGAAGCCAAGTAAGTCGCAGCAAGAATCGGTGCCGAGTTTGCCAGACAGTGGCCGGCAATGATTCGCCGGAAGGCAAAAATTCCCACAAGCCTTGCAGGGGCGCGGAAGGTTTCGGTCGCGCAAAGCTTCTGGGGTTGGCCAAGCTCTTAAGTTTGGGCATCTCTACTATGTCTGCAATGTCAGTTCTTACGGCGTTTATCTGGAAGCAAAGATCAACCGACAGATTCTGTCACGTCTCAGGACCCGCGAGAGGACACATCTCCCGGTCGATTACGACATATTCATCTTCGTTGGATTTCTATGTCCGAGTAAAAGCATCCAAAGGTCTGGTGAGAGATTAACGATTCTCTTCGAAATCGCCTTTTCTTCCTCGCTCGGTGCCGCTGGATTCTCGATGTTCAACCCATTGCCTAAGTTGAGTCTCTCGTACCCGCCACTGACCGCCTACCTTGAACGCCGGCAGCTCGTTGATTTTGATCATCCGGTGGAGAGTGCGCTTGGAAACCTGAAGCAGTGCCGCAGCCTCGTCAAGCGTCAGTAAACGAATACTGTCGAACTTCTGGTCCATAAATCTCAAGAAACTCCCGGGCGGCTGCTGACGCAATGGCAATGCCATTGCATCAGAAGGCTAAGTACTTAAACTAGAAAGCGATTTACGATCGCAAACAAGACTGCGGAGGCGTGGATGGACAAATCTGGACAATCTGCGACGACGCGACGCAGGAGTCGTCAGCGAGGAAAATGGTATAAAGAGCCGATCAGTTATTCAGTGACGTTCTCTTAAGCGCCACTGCGTCGTAGTGAACGCCGTACGAATTGAGGGTTACCGGTCCAGCATACGGTCGATTTGTGCGGACCGATTTAAGATCACCATAGCTATTGTTGGTAGAGTAGCTTACCGGAACCGCTACTATCATATCCGCCCAGAGCGGCCACAGCGTTTTTGAATGCACCGGATTGAAGCACCGACATCAGCCGCTGGCCGCGGTCCGATTCGAAGAAGGGGCGGGAAAACAGCAAGTCGTACTGTTCACTGGCGATCGGTATAAAGTCGAGCCCCAACGCTTGCGCAGCAGCCCGCACCGCAAGACCAGCGTCCGCCAGGCCACTGGCGATCGCAACCCCCACAGACATATGCGTGAACTCTTCCCGTTCATAGCCATTTATTGAACTCGGATTGATCCCCAGTCTCTTAAGCTCAAAGTCTAACAGCACGCGAGTCCCGGATCCCGCTTGCCGGTTGACGAATCGAATTCCGAAGGTGAGATCGCTCAGGCTGCCGATTGATTTAGGATTACCGCGAGCAACGACAATCCCTTGTTCGCGCTGCGCAAGGTGCACAAGCGTCACCGGCAGTTTAGGAATCGTTCGTTTGATATCAGCAACATTGTAAACGCCGGTCTCTGGGTCGAGCAGATGTGTGCCGGCCATGTGGGTCTCGCCGCGCTGCAGCGCAAGCAAACCGCCAAGACTGCCAACATTCGCAGCGGCGATCTTGAGTTCCGGATGGTGCTGTTTAAGTTGATCTTCGATTACACCGATGGCGAGATCGTGACTGCCGGTGCAGAGAATCGTGTTTTCGATATCTTCTCGAGGGCGAAGCAAATCGATCTCAACTTCTTCACCTTCGTTTAATCCTTCGACGAGACTTGGAATCCGTAATAATCCATCGGCATGAACCATGGTTGTAATCACCCCTGCGCCTCTCGCAAGCGGGACTGCCACCAGCTTGTTTCCTACCCGCCCCACCGATACCCGGATGAATTCTTCAAGCCCGAGATGCGAGGCGATCTTTTTCGGCACCACCGCATGAACACGCGGATAAGATGGCGCCGCGGCTCCAAGAAATTTCTCCAGCGCCGGCCGCAAGATTTCCCGTGCGATGACGATGGCGGAGACAGGGTAGCCCGGAACGCCGATTACCGGCTTGCCGGCGACTCCTCCCAGGACTGCTGGCTTCCCCGGCATGACATCGATTCCATGAGCCCAGAGTTCGCCGGCATCAGCCACGACCTCCGCCGTCAAGTCATGTTCCCCCGCGGAAGAACCGGCGATGATCGTCACCAGATCACATTCAGCGGCCGCCCGGCGCACAGCTTGGTCGAGCAGCTCTGATTGGTCCTTAACGCGAGGATATTTGATCGGCGTTGCACCCCATTCACGCACAAACGCGGCGAGGACTGTTGAATTGAATTCTATAACGGCTCCGGGCTGGGGTTCCTCGCCGGGCGCGATCAACTCATCACCGGTTGGAATAATCCCGACCTTGGGCCGGCATTTCACCTCTACCCCGGTATGCCCGGAGGCCAGCAAAGCGCCAAGATCATAGGGACGAAGCCGATGATAGCGCGGCAAAAGCAATTCAGTCGCGACCACATCTTCGCCCACCAA
>JAJONK010000338.1 GCA_021323355.1 Deltaproteobacteria bacterium | reverse complement strand
GCTGAGCTTCTTAGGGGGTTGCTTGGGCGGTGGATCGCCGGCGGGAGGCGGGTCTCGCGGATCTGATATATCCGGTTCACGTGAAGGTGGCTCATCGACCGGCGGCTTTTTTCGCGGATTTGGCGGTTCTCGGCTGGGTGCGGGCGGTTTTTTTGCTGACCGAGCAGTCTGAAGGGCGAACAAGCTCGTACGTTTTCTCTGCCGTGTCAACTTAAGGTCGTAGTTCATCCGTATTCCCTCAAATCAGCAAGCCGCCCAAACCGCCGCGACGTACGATTGAAGTTCTCTAACAGTGCTAGGACTTGCCGAGTTGCAGGTTGTTAACTACCTTCTTGACACCATCCACCCGACCCGCTAATTGCTCGGCGCGCGCCTTCTGTTCGGCGCTTTGTACCGTGCCGTTCAAGTAAACCACGCCATTTGTGGTATCGACATCAATCCGGGTAAAATTCGACGCCTTGTCCGATGTCAAGGTGGCCTGTACCGCAGTCGAGATACGCGCGTCATCAACGTTCTGCCCCGCCGTTCGACCGGTCATCGCCTGGCACCCGGAAAGCGCGACAGCTAAGAGCGCTACTGCGGCAAAATGTCTCGTCGGTTTCTTCATTGTGATCCCTCCCGTTTTTCTTTCATTGTTTTGGTTATTAGCAAAACACTCGATCAGCCGGCGCAACTCGTCCAAGTGAAATGGCTTGCCTAGAACTCGGTCACATCCGGCAGCGATCCAGAGATTTTTCTCCCGAATTGAGCCCATCGCCGCCATGGCTATCACCGGAATATCGGTGAAGCGCGAACTGCTCTTGAGCTCGCTAAGCAACGAAGAAGCTCCACTGCCTGAAATCGTTACGTCGAGCAATATCAAATGGGGCCTTTGCCGCTCGAACTGTAGCCAAAAATCCTCCTGGCTGTTTGCTGCCGACGCGCGCCAACCGCATAGCTCCAAGTACTTCACGATCAGTTCGAGAAGATCCTGATTTTCATCGACGACGAGGATGCGAAAAGGTTTCACGATACTTCACCTCAGCAGTCCAAAACTCAGGATGCTGCGCAAACATATTGCTATTCGCGACTTTAATGTATGGTCGCCTCAAACCCCTGAGCGGCGACCCATTACTAAACTGACGACAAACAAAACTAGGAATACTACAAACAGGATCCAGGCAATTTGTGTCGCCGCTCCGGCGATCCCGGTGAGTCCCAGAACCCCTGCGATTAATCCGATAATCAGAAAAGTGATTGCCCAACTGAGCATGGCTTTATCCTCCTCCGCGTGTTGCGCGGGTTTAGAAAACACGATATTCAACCGTTCTCGCGTTGAAGTTGTCCGGTGCTTTCACCAATTCCCTTCTACATTCTCGTAAGCCCAAGAATCCCGGTGACGATCAAGTAAATAGCCACGACATAATTCAGCAATCTGGGCACCAGCAAAATAAGGATTCCGGCAATCAAGGCGATCATCGGCTGCAAGGAAATGTAAAACTGCATTGATGATTCTCCTTCGTCACTCGGACTGTTTGAGAATTCGCGTTGATTCGAATCGATTCTCGCCTAAGAAGATGCCTTGAAAGCGAACAAAATCGCCGGAGCGCAATTGGCTAAACTCTTGCTCAGTGATTTCAGGAGAATTCTGCGGCAGATACACGCTGGTTAAAGCGCCCGAGGAAGTACGCAGCTCGATGATCCGGCGATCACTGAGCACCCGCTCAATGGTCCCTTCGACGATGGAGTCGCCGTCGCCGCGTTCACGCACGCGAATCGAATCCGCCACCGCGCGCCCGTCGGCTGTTCCATGCATCCGAACCTCGATCATGTCGCCGCGACCGAGTTCGCTGGGGGAAATTTCGTTTCCCTCAACGGCGACCCGCGTGCGGTCTGTATAGGTGACGATCTGGCTCTGCCCTCCTTTGGTGCGTAAGTAAAACTCGCGACGGCTATGGTCGAACTCCTCAATCGTGCCGATAAACTCGACATTCTCGCGGCGGGAGCGTGTGTCCAGTGCTGGTCGCCCCAGCAAGGCGAGCTCTTCACAGCCCCAATGGATCATGGGCACTGCCGAAACCGCAGCTAGAGTGAAAATCGCGCGAGGCGTCGTTAGCACGGGTTGTGGTTTCACGCGCGCGTCCTTTGCTAACGCAATTTTTCTAATTGCGCGATACGATCTTCCGTGGCTGGATGGGTAGATAGAAAGCCGCCGCCTCCACCTCCCGAACTTCGAGAAACCCAATTTAGCGCATTGATCAAAACATCTTTGGAATACCCGGCGCGCCGTAAGATTTCGACACCATGGCGATCCGCAGCATATTCTTCGTTCCGGCTATAGCCACGGGCGATGAGACTGCCAGCGATCGGCGTCACCGCGCTGCTGCCAGGTATGAGCTGCTCGAGAAGTATCACTCCTAAATTCAAGCCGACGCCAAGACCCTGAGCCTTGGCGACATGGCCTAGGTCATCGTGAGCGATTTCATGGGCCATGATGCCGCGCAACTGTTCGTCGCTGGCCTTCTCCAACAGACCGGTGGTCACGTAGAACTCCCCACCGCCGGCATTCGCAGCATTGATGTCGGCTTCATCGATAATACCGATCCTCACATCTTTTGGCGATTTCGGACGGTCCATATTCTTTAGCAGCGGTGTCATGATGCGATAAAACCGCTCGGCTTGCCGAGAATCTATTTGGCGAGTATTCGCCGGCTGACGCCGATCATCGTTCCTACTATCGCCCCGCGGCGCTGCACCATCCGCGACGACGCAACCGGAGACCAAGGTCGCGAAGATCGCTACTGGGATGAAATAAAATCGCTTCATCAATTTCACCATCAAGAGCGCTTCTAGTAAATGATCGATCCTTTTTCTATTTGCGTTTTGCGATCTTCATACTCTTCGCGCGATATTCTTCCTTTTTTGAAATCTTCGTCCAAGCGGTCCATTTGCCGTTTCGCCTGTATCTCATAACCCGCACCCGCGGCCACTGCACCAGTTGCAGCTCCACCGAGAAACGCACAACTCGATTGTGTTAGCCCCAATAACGCCAGCAATAATAAATAATTTTTCATCAAACCTTCCTTTCGTTTGCACCCGATGTCGAAAAGGTACAAACAGCAATGGATGTGCCACGGCTGGGAATTCTACTCGAAAGTCCAATTAAGCTTCGTGCGGAAGAGTGAAAACTAAACGGCCGATTGCCGCTCGTCTTGAAAGTAGAACAAATGGAAAGCCAATTAGCGCAGTTGTGGGACGGTTCTAAATATCAGTGCTGATAAGGCGCAATTCTGAATCAAACCGATACGATTTCTGAGGCCCTACTTAGCTTTGAAACTTGCCGAGGAAGGTTCCGCGCAGCGGGATTGACTTCTACTGTGACAGTAGAGTTAGCGAGTTCCTCGTGTACAACGCAAAAGGCTTCTCCCCGGGCGAGGGTGAGAAGCCTTTTACATTTAACGCGGTTTATTTAAATGTCAAAAAACGGTTATGGTCTCCTCGTGCCGGCGCCGGAACCGCCCCACGTAAAACCAATGCCGATATTGAATATATGGTTGCCATTGTCGGATTCATTATTGATGCGCTCGAATTTATCCCAAAACCACTCGTAGCGATATCCGATATTGACGAAGGTCTGCTCATGAACGAAAAGTTTGACACCGAGCTGAGGGCCAAGGGTTCCAGTCACGTCATCATCGTTCCACGCTGCGCCAATGAAAGCGCCGAGATAGGGAACGACGATGTCGGTCACTCGAAAATGGTAATTGATAAAAGGTGCGGTAGTGGCGATCCAGCTATCACTGGCATCGTCTACGAAGAGGTAATTGAGCGCCTGTCGAAAGCCTAATTGCCATCCTGGGCTGAGGTAATACCCATAGCTCACATCAAGGTTTAAATTGCCGAAGTCAGAATCTTCGGCATGAAAAAATCCAACCGATCCCTGAACCTCACTCGCGCCCTGTCGAGGTGCGGCAGCGACAGTCGCAACTCCAGCGAGCGAACTGATCAACGCCCAACTCACTAGAGACAGAAAAACTTTCTTCATAGAATACCTCCACTAATTAAATTTGAAGCTTTTGT
>JAJONK010000337.1 GCA_021323355.1 Deltaproteobacteria bacterium | reverse complement strand
AACCGGCCGCGCACCGATTTGGTCATGCCCTCATCGAACGGCAGCGGTGTTTACGCTTTTAAATCGATGGAAGCAGGGCTTTATGACCCGCCTATCGTGGCAATGCGCATCAATTCCGACATCATCCGCTGGCAGCAGCAGGGCAGTCGAGTGATCAAAACCAAAGTGCCCGCGGCGCCCGGGGACAAGTATGTCGGGCTGGTGATGTTATTTTCTACTCTAACCGGCGAGCCGCTCGCCATTTTTCCCGACGGCGTGGTTCAGCGAATGCGTGTGGCATCGAGCAGCGCTTTGGCGGCGCGCTATCTGGCGCGCCAAGATGCGAGCACATTGGCGATTTTTGGTTCCGGCTGGCAGGCCGGCAGCCATCTGCCGGCGATGTGCGCGGTGCGAAGCATCAAAAGAGTCAAGGTTTTTAGCCCGACCAAGACCAACCGAGAAGCATTCGTAAAAGAAATCAGCCAGAAGGTCAGCGCGGACGTTCGGCCGGTGGACAGTGCCGAAGAGGCGGTTCGGGATGCGGATATTATTGCGGCGACGACCAACTCCTTGACCCGGGTTATCAATCCTGAATGGGTAAGGCCGGGCATTCACCTGACCTGCGTGCGGGTTCCCGAATTGGGCGACGAAACGATCCAGAAGATAGATCGCCTGGTAATTCATTCGCGCCAGCACGCTCCAGAAAATTACATTGCCGGATTTGGCGATCAGGGCATTGAATCGCACGATGCCATCGACATCATTCGCAAGGGACCGGCGCAAGCTCGCGAAACAAAAGTCGAACATCCATTCTGGTTAGCCTCACCAGAATTAAGAGATCTCGTCATTGGACGAGCTCAAGGCCGTGAAAATGCGCAGGAGTCCACTTGCTTCCTCAACAATATCGGTATCGGTCTGCAGTTTGCCGCCGTCGGCGCCGCGGTTTTGGCCGAGGCAGAGAAAAAGGGCGCGGGCCACGAGATTCCCACCGACTGGTTTTTAGAAACGGTCCATCCTTGATTGTTAAGCGGCATCCTCGAAACGCAGATCTTACAGATTAGCCGGCAAGAACTCTCCATAGAGAACAGTCCAATGGCGGATCTGCACGTGACCGGTTCGAAGGATGTGAGGAAGGGTAGAAGTGTGATCGTGTTACTTAGAATCGTTGTTGTTATTCTGTTAACCGGCTTTGTTGTCTCTCCCGCATTGGCGCAGGAGAAGCTGCGCTTTTATCTCGGCGCCTCGAGTAAAACTCTAGGCTACAGCCCGCTTTGGGTGGCGGCGAAAAAGGGCTTTTTTGAGCAACAAGGTTTGGACGTGCAGCTTCTCCTTCTTCGCGGCACGCCGATGACAGTTCAAGCTTTGGCTGGGGCTTCACTCAATGTCGGTTCGGGCAGCCCCGAAGCGTTTATCGAAGCCTCGGAGCGCGGCTTGGATTTGGTGATTATTGGCGGCATCATCAACGGGCTGACGCATTACATTGTCGGAGGCAAAAACTACAAAACGTATCAGGACCTGCGCGGCGCCACTTTAGGCGCCTCTTCGTTGACCAGCGGCACGGTGACGGCATTTAAGCAAGCGCTCAAGGTCAAAGGACTCGAGTACCCAAGAGATTATAAGATACTTGTGGTTGCCGGCGGCTCTTCGGCCAATCTCGCGGCATTACAAGCAGGCCAGATCGCCGCCACCACGGTAGCGATCCCGCTTAACTATCTGGCAGAGGAAGCAGGCTTCAGTGTGATCGGCAGGCTAATCGATGCTGTTCCCGATTTTCAATTGACTGTAATCGCGTCCAAGCGGTCTTGGGCGGAAAAGAACCGCTCGTCAATGGTGCGCTTCATGAAGGGCATGGCGCAAGCGAATCGTTGGCTCTACGACAACAAAGAACCGGCCATCGATTTCCTCACGCGTGAAATGCAACTGAAGCCCAACCATGCTGCGCGCGGGTGGGAATACTACACGCAGAATCGTATTTGGCATCCGGACGGCGACCTTAATCTTGAAGGTATGAAATACAATCTGCGGATTTATGCGGAGCAGACCGGAGCAAAGGGACCATCTGATTACGCCAAGTACATCGACCAGAGCTACCTCTACGATGCATTGAAAGAGTTGAAGAAGAAATAAACCTGGAGAGTATTGATGTGGTTGGAAAGCCTGACCGTCTGCACGGGCAGACGGTCAGCCGTGAGTTGGGTGTTATCGTTTGTGCAGAGCGTCCTTTAGCTCGCCGCGCGCGTCTCGCAGCTCAGCTTGATCCTGTCGAAGATCTCTTCTGTCCCTGGCGATTTCCTTGTAGTCATCGCGGATCTCTTGCCGATCTCGAAGGATTTCCTCTTTGCTGGCGCCGTTGCGGATATCTCGGCGAAGCTCGGCTCTATCCTTTCTCAGCTCTTTGAAGTCACCTCGTAATTCGCGGCGGCTTTCCTGCACGTCTTTTCGGGCGTCGCGTACGTTGCTGAATTTCTCTCGGACCACCGGTTTATTGTGATGACCTCGATTCCCCTGGTATTTTCCATGGTGCCCATCACGCCGGGAGCGGGAACCATCAAAGCGGGCGTGTCGCGCCTCTCCGCGACGGTATTTACCGTGGCGATTGAAGCGATGATCGTTACTTCTTCCATGCCGTCCATCGAATCTCCGGTAATCGCCGTCGCGCCTGCTATGCTTGTATCCGTCATTGTCCTTGGCGTCGGCAGTTGTCGGTAGCGCTGGAAGCATCAGCGCCACCCCCGTAAGGCCCGCTAGAATCATTTTACTTAAACGTTTCATCTAACCCTCCTTTTGTTCAAACCTTGCCATTTAGTTCACAAAGAAAATTATGCGTTAACCTTAACTGCGGGATGCGATGCTCGATTAGTATTCCTGTCGTTGGCGCTGCGTCTGGACCTCATTACGATTGCGTTCAATGACCCGCTGGTTCTGCTGGATCTGCTGCTGATTGTATTGGTACTGTGCTTCGTCCTGTCCTTGCATGTAATCTCCGATGAGCGCGCCCGCGCCGAGCCCGACTCCGCCACCAATCGCGGCGCCCAATCCCGGACGGCCCGCAGCGGCACCGATAAGCCCGCCCGCGGCAGCTCCTCCAACTGCGCCGATGCCGGCGCCTTTTTCCCTCGGCGTTAGGGGGCCGCCGGCACAGCCGATAGCGGTGAGTGCGGCAAAGCCGAGAGCAATCGTCCATCGAGATGACCTAAGCTGATTTGAATTACCTTTCATTCCGCCTCCAATCTTTTTTCTGGTTGACTGCATTGGGTTGTACGCAGGTAGAGCAACGCATATGCCAGTAGCCGGGTACTCGTAAGTGGCGGATATTGCCGCGCTGGTTCGGCAGGTGGGATGGAAGTGTCCATGAAATTTTTACCGAGTTGCACCGAAATTGTTGCGACAGCTCACGATTCGGATGAACCGATCAGCTCGTGTGCTCAATCAGAGGCAGGGAGGTAAGATCTGTGCTCAATCGTGGACAAGATTGTATGAGAGTGCTTGCATATGGACGCAGCCAATCCCGGCTTGAAAAATCTCCGGAACGTATCACGTTTACTTGTTACGCTGGAAGCAGCATTGCCGAGGTCGTTTTTACGCGGGACAGGAAGCTGCGGCGATGAGCGGAAGGCTGTTTTTTAGTGGAGATCCGTTAGTAGAGGCAAAAGTTCACAGACAATCGAAGTTCTTTACGCGGAATGAATCCGCTGCGTGCTCCGAAGTGTAGCCTAGGCTCAAACCTCAACAAAGAATCAGCGCGCCTTCTTGCGTTGTTCGGCGATAAAACCGCCGCTCTCAAGCGTGCGCACGAAGCTGCTATCCATGATCTGCTCGAGATCAACTTGTGCGATCTTGGGGTTTACAGTAGCGACGATCCTTTGGACCGATTTGTAGGCCGCCGGATTTGGCGCGATATCGAGGGTCGCCATCAATCGTAGCACTTTGTAGGAGGCTTCGACTTCATCGGCTTTCTGCAGGCGAAGATGCTTTTGCAAGGTTTTCATAACCTCAGGTTTGTTATTGGCGTCGAGAATGTAAGCGGTGGCTTCGACCAACCCTTTGGTCAAGCGCAGAAAAAAATCCTGTCGGTTGGCGATGACCTC
>JAJONK010000336.1 GCA_021323355.1 Deltaproteobacteria bacterium | reverse complement strand
ACCGCGCCGACAACCGCACCGCCCTCGACAATTGGCAGCGCGCCCGCCCCCGGCATGATGCGTCCGTTGCTTGACACGACCAGGCTCTGAAACCATGTTTGGCCGGCGACTCCGGCCAGCTCCTTGGTGGGTTGCTGAAAACTGGCGGCGGTGTAGGCCTTGTTCAGGGCGATTTCTACGGTAATCGGACGAGCCCGGTCCATTCTGCCCAGCGCGATCATTCGGCCACTCTGATCAACAACTACCGCTGTAACCGCGATGTCCAACTGCGTTGCCTGCGTATGCGCGTTGCGCACCATTTGAATCGCTTTTTCTCCGGGGATGGCCATCGTCGTTCATGAACCTCCTGGGTGCCAAAATGCCGCTCTTAATGTAACTGAAATCCAGGTAATAAGCATGGCGATTACCGCACATTAACCACCTGGGTGCCAAAATGCCTCCTAATGTAACAGCAACAGGTATGTAACAGTCAAGTTCTGTCAAATCTGCTGAGAAAAAGCTACTCGGGGCGTGTTCGCCTAAGACCGCAAACACTTCGAGGAACCTCGTAACTGATGCTTCAGTCGGATTTGCCGGAATTCGCGATTGCAAGTTCCGGCCGATCCGGTGCCGGCCAGTCCAAATGGAATAATCTGCCGCGCGGCTGATCGGTGCGTTCGTAGGTGTGCGCGCCGAAGTAATCTCGCTGCGCTTGGAGTAAATTGGCCGGCAGCTGTGCCGACCGGTAGCCATCGTAATACGCCAGCGCCGACATGAACGCGGGAACGGCAATGCCCGCTTGCGCGGCTATGGCAACCACAGAACGCCAGCGCGACTGAGTTTTCTGAATCTGCTCCTTGAAGTACGGATCGAGCAGTAAATTCAGCAGGCGCGGCTCGCGCCTATACGCATCGGTGATCTTTTGCAGGAAATGCGCGCGAATGATGCAGCCGCCACGCCAGATAGCGGCGATGGACGCGAAATCGAACTTCCACTTGTATTCGCTCTCGGCCGCGCGCATGAGCTGAAAGCCTTGCGCGTACGCGCAGATTTTCGAACAGTAGAGCGCATCGCGAACCGAATCGATCAATTCCTCACGGTTGCCGCTATAGCTGTATTCCGGGCCAACTAATTGTTTGGATGCCTCAACTCGCTCATCTTTAAGCGCGCTCAGATTGCGCGCGAAGACCGCCTCGGCAATCGCATTGGCCGGAATTCCCATGTCCAGTGCGTTGACACTGGTCCATTTACCGGTCCCTTTCTGCTGGGCGGTATCGAGAATATGGTCGACGAGAAATGAATCCGGCTTCTGCGGATCCCGCTGCTTTAGAATGTCTGCGGTGATTTCGATCAAGTAAGAATCGAGATCCCCTTCGTTCCAACGCGCGAAAGTTTGCGCGAGCTGATCGGGCGCGGCGCCAAGCAGGTTGCGCATCAGGAAGTAAGCCTCGGAGATCAACTGCATGTCGATGTACTCGATGCCGTTGTGGATCATTTTGACATAATGGCCGGCGCCGTTCTCGCCGATGTAGGCCGTGCAAGGAATTCCACCTACTACAGGTTGGCCCGGCTTGGCGGTTTCAATCGCTTTGCCGGTTTCGGGATCGACCTTGGCGGCGATGGCTTTCCAGATTGGCTCGAGATGCTGCCATGCTTGCGCATCGCCGCCGGGCATCAAGGATGGGCCGAAGCGCGCGCCGATTTCACCGCCGGAAACTCCGGAGCCGAAGAAGCGACAATGACCGGCATAGTCTTTCTCGCGCCGGATGGTGTCGGTCCAGAGGCTGTTGCCGCAATCGATTACGAGGTCGTCCTTTTCCAGCCCGTCATCCATGAGCTGTCGCGTCACGGCATCGACGGCTGGGCCCGCTTTAACGAGAATGATGATCTTGCGCGGCTTCTTGATCGCCGCCAGCAGCTCAGGCAACGTCGCGCATCCAACCAGACCGCCCGGAGTGTCAGGGTTGGCCGCAATGAAGTCTTTCATCACCTGTGTCGTGCGATTGTAGACAGCGACTCTGAAGCCGTGATCCGCAATGTTCAGGGCCAGGTTTTCGCCCATAACTGCCAAGCCGATCAGGCCGATATCCGCCAGTTTCTCAGTAGCCATCGCTTATCTCCTTTTCGGGAAAGACTTGGGCGGTGTGCGATTCTTGTGAGGAGTCTAACAGCCGGCCGGAAAAACAAAAGCGGCCCGGCCCACAATCACGTTCCAGTGGATCGCCGCGCGCGGCGGGCACCACCCTCATAGAAAAATCTTGACCTAAAGACCTCTGTGTCATAGGTAACATTCGGACTGAGGTAAAGGGAGTTCTAAATGCAAACTGACCGGTATGACTACTTGCCGATTATCGGCCGCGCGCCGATTCACTGGGCCAATAAAGCCAGAGTCGCGCTGATGATCGCGCCCAACATCGAGTTCTTTCACGTCGACAAAGTTATTCCCGGCGCTTCCAGCTCTCAGTTGCCGGACGTCACCGGTTATGCGTTACGGGATTACGGTTCGCGCATCGGTGTGTTTCGCATGATGGAAGTCCTGGACAAGCACGGCATCCGCGCTACGGTGCTGTTGAACTCTGATGTTTGCGCCCATCATCCGGCAATCATCGAGGAGGGTAATAAACGCGGCTGGGAGTGGCTCGGCCACGGCGTTACCAACAACATCCGGATGAACCAATACCCGGCCGAGGAGGAGCGCGCAGTGATTCGGCAGATCAAAGAAACCATTGCCGGTTCAACTGGAAAAGCGCCGCGCGGCTGGTTGGGCCCGGGCGGGGGCGACGAGAGTCCGCATACGCTGGACCATCTGGCGGCCGAAGGATTCGACTACGTTTGCGATTGGGGTTGCGACGATCAGCCAGTGCCGATGCGCGTAAAATCGGGGCGCATGATCGGCATTCCTTACCAGCAGGGGCTCAACGATATTCGGGTCATTTTTCAGGGCGGTCACACGCCCAAAGATTGGTTGCAAATGGTCTGCGATCAGTTCGATACCTTGTATGCCGAAGGCGCATCGCAGCCTCGGGTGATGACCATTCCGTTGCACCCCTTTGTGATCGGCCTGGCGTTCCGGATCAAGTATCTCGACAAGGCGCTCGAATATATCTGCGCTCATGAAGGTGTTTGGAAAGCCACCGGCGCTGAGATTGCGGATCATTTTTACGCCAATTTCTATCAGAAGCCATAATCCGGAGGGCAGTTATGAATTTGATATCAACGCTGAGATTCCTCGGGTTTTTATTGGCGCTTGCCGGTTTAAGCCTCCAAAGCGCCGATGCTGCCGACCGGGTGATAATCGGTAACGTCTCGCGCACCGTCGAGCAGCTGCCCAACTATGCGGCCACGGACAAAGGTTTCTTTGCTAAGGAGGGAATTCAGGGCGATGTCGTTTTAATCGGCTCGACAGATACCTTGATCCAGGCTCTGATTGCCGGGCAAGTAAATGTCGCCATCGTTGATCCGACACCGGCGATCAATGCGGTGGAACGCGGGGCATCGTTGAAGATCATCGGCGGCACCGTGCCGATCGCCGCCTACACCCTGGTTGGCTGTCCCAAATACAAATCCATCAAGGAGCTCAAAGGAACCAGTATCGGGGTGGTGAGCCTGGTCTCGGGCAGCACAATATTTCTGCGCGAGATGCTCAAGAAGGAAGGCCTCGAGATCAACAAGGATTACTCGATTATTCAGGGCGGCCCAACGACCCAGCGCCTGGCCAGCTTGAAGGGATGCAATACCTCAGCGACAATGGTTCTCGGCGGCGATTTGCCGCGAGCTCGCGAGCTTGGCTTCACCGAAATCGCGCGCCTGCACGATTACATTCCCAATCTGCAGTTTCATAGTTTGATTGTCGATAGCAAATGGGCCGAAGCCAACAGCCAGCTCACCGTCCGTTATCTCAAAGCCATGGTTCGGGCGATGCAGTGGTCGCATGCCAATAAAGAAGAGGCGGCAAAACTGGTAACCCAGCGCACCGGGATCCCGCTCAAGTATACGCGCGAAAACGTCGATGAATATCTTTCACAGGGAATTATCAGCCGGGACGGTTCGGTCAATCGAGAAGGGTTTCAGCGCTTGATCGATCTCATGGGC
>JAJONK010000335.1 GCA_021323355.1 Deltaproteobacteria bacterium | reverse complement strand
GCGGCGCCGCGACAGTTTGCACGATGGCGAAAGCCAAATTGAAGCAAGTTTTTACTACATCGCCTCGCGCTGGAGCGAGGGGCCGTTGGTTATCAAATCATTCAATAGCGAAGAATTAACCGGCAAGATGGGCGCGGAGATTAAAAACAGCATAGCTCAATTAGCCAGGGGCATTCACTCCGGCCAATTCTTCATGCAACCGGGAGAGCATTGTCCACACTGCGAGGTGGCGGAGATCTGCCGAAAAAATCACCCGCCGAGTCTCTGGCGCACGGAAAACGATCCGCTCACCGCTCCGCATCGGCAGTTGCGCCAGAAAGATCTCAAAAGATGTTAACCGCGAAGGCAATGGCTACCGATCTCGCCGATGCGCTCGACCGCCGCACCGCCGTTGGGACTTTCGATCGCAACCTGGTAGTCACCGCTGGGGCGGGCACGGGCAAAACAACTCTCCTGGTCGACCGGATTGTCCATCTATTGTTGCGCAGTCCGGACCCTCTCCATATGACCGACATCGTCGCGCTGACTTTTACCAATAAGGCTGCCAACGAGATCAAGCATCGGCTACGCGACCAGCTTCAAGCATACCTGGAGGCAGATCTGCGAATCGAACCTATCCAGGAAGAGCAGACGAAACTGCAACAACAGATCGAAAGCCTGATGGATACTTACAGGCTGTCAAAGGCCGAGCTCGATCGGCGGGTCCAGGAGGCATTGCGCAATCTCGAGCGCGCCGAGATCGGCACGATTCATAGCTTTGCTGCGACGTTGCTACGCCTTTTTCCACTGGAAGCCGGGGTTGATCCGCAGTTTCACGAAGACGACGGCAAACAGTTCCGGCGTCTTTTCGACCAGCAGTGGCATCTCTGGCTCGATCAGGAGCTCGCGCTCGAGAGCCCTCGCGCCGGTGATTGGCGCAAGGCGCTCAAACAGTTGCCCCTTGAGCAGATTAAAGATCTGGCTAGATCTTTATGCTCGGAATCTGTTCAGCTAGAACCGCTTCAAGCGAAGCAACCGGGAGATGCCGCGTTGCGCGCATGGCTGCGCTCACTGCTCGATAGCGCCGCCAGCTTGAGCAAACGCCATCCGGAAGATCGCAATAATGAGAAGCTTGTCCGCGCCGCCCAACTGATTATTCAGGCGTTTATCGACGGCGGTGATTCAACCGGGACGGCTTTAGCCGAACAAAGGGCGTGTTTACTGGAGCATTCCATCAACCGGGATACCAAAGGCTGGACCGAAGCGGATCTTAAACAAGCCCACAGCGTAGTCAGCGCGGCAAAAGGCTTGTGCAGAGTCAATGCAGCCTTGACTCATCTGATTTGGCAACTCCTCGCGCCCTACGCCGCTAGGTTCCGTGAAATTTTTATCCATGAAGGTTTTATTTCATTCGATGGACTGCTGATTCGCGCGCGCAATTTGGTGCGCGACCATCTGCGCGTGCGCGAGGAATTAAAACGGCAATACCGCACGTTTCTCATCGATGAATTCCAAGACACCGATCCGATTCAGTACGAGATCCTGCTTTACCTGGCCGAACAGCCCGGCAGTACGGCGACAAATTGGCGCAAGGTGAAACTTACCGCCGGGAAAGTTTTCGTGGTGGGCGATCCCAAGCAATCGATCTACGCATTCCGGCGCGCCGATATCGAGGCGTATCTGGAAGTGGTCGAGAAAATCATCAAAGCGCAAAATGGCACTGAATGTCATTTGCTTACAAACTTTCGGAGCCATAGGGCAATTATCGATGTCGTCAACGGGGTGTTTTCATCGCTGATCCAACCGCAACCCGGTATGCAGCCGCCCTACATCGGAATTCAGCCGGCGCCCCGGCGCGATTCGCATGCCCTGGTTGGTAACCGTAAGCCTTTGCCAAAAGCGCTGCTGCGCAAAATCATTGCGCCGGATGGAGACGTCAGCGCCGAGACCGCTCGTCGTCTCGAAGGCGAAAGCCTCGCCGATTGGCTGCACGATCAAGTGTTGGACAACGCCAGCTTTGTCAATGCCAAAGCCGAGCGGGTTCTGGCGCAGCCGAAAGACGTTGCGATCCTCTTCCGCAAGCTCACCGACATCCATGACTACCTCGAACCGCTTCGGCGCCGGGGCATCCGTTATGTGGTCGAAGGCGAGCGCCATTTCTACGCCGCCAAAGAAATCATCGATGCGGTCAACTTGCTCCGCGCCATCGAAAATCCCAATGATCGTCTGGCATTGGTGGGCGTGCTGCGCTCGCCCATCGGTGGTTTGACCGATCAAAGCCTCTACGATCTGCACTGCGACAATTTGCTGGATTACCGGCTTTCAGAACAGCTTGGAGGCAAGAATTATCCACCAACGCTGGCGCAACTTTATGGCGCGTTAGCCAAACTGCACGCCGACTGTCAAACGCTGCCGGTTGGCGCCGCCGTGTCCCGGATCTTCGAAACCCTGCCGCTGAGGCTTTTGGCCGCCTGCTATTTTCATGGCGAACAGGCCGTGGCCAACATTGACAAGCTCCGACGGCACGCCGAAATCCTCGGGCGCGAAGATAGCGCGATGACATTCAAAGCGGCTATTCGACAGCTGCAGCAGCGCGTGCTCGATGTCGAAGAAGAAGGCGAAAGCGTGCTTGCCGAAGAAGATGTCGATGCCGTGCGCATTATGAGTGTCCACAAGTCCAAGGGACTAGAGTTTCCCATAGTGGTTCTGGCCGGCTGTCATGCCGGCATAAATGGCCAGCAGAGGCGGCCGGCAGAAGCGCTGTTTGATTGGTCCAGCGGCCTGACCGGAATTCATGTTGGCTCGTTCACAGATTTAGCCGGGGTGTACATCGCTGAAAAAAATCGCTTGCGGGCCGGAGAAGAAACCAAGCGACTACTCTATGTCGCGATGACCCGCGCTCGAGAGCATTTGATCATTTCGAGCGGCCCCAGCGCCAGGAAATCAACCGGCAATTTTGTTGGCATGTTGGATGAAGCGGCACAAGATCAAATCGGCCGCGCCGAACAGTCAACCACCATCGAGATCGGCCCTGGCAGATTAGCAGTTGAACTGGTCGAGGCGAGCCTTACCGCCCCCGGGGCCGGTGCCAACAAGAAAAAGCCTCTGCGCAGAAAACGCGAGTGGCAGGATTACATGGAGATCTGGCGCCGCCGTGAACGAAACCACCAAGCAGCTTTACAGTCAGCGACGTTTGTCACGCCCACCTCGCTCAAACGGCAGGAGCAAGAGATCACCGAAGCCGCTGTGACAACTCAGGCTTTCGCGCAAGAACGCACGTCGGCAATGCTCATCGGCGAGCTGGCGCACCAATTTCTGGAAACTTGGGATTTTGGCGGCGACAAAAATTTGCTGCGACATCAACTCGGTGCTTTTCTCAGCGCATCACTCTCAGCCGAATACAGCCAAGACGCACGCAGCATAGGTGAAGAACTGCAAGCAATCTTGGAACGATTCATAAATTCGACTATCTATGCTGAATTGCGGAAAGCTCGGATCCTCGGCCGTGAAGTGCCGCTGTTGATGCCCTGGAACGGGCAGATCATGGAAGGGGTCATCGATCTTATCTATGAGCGCAACGGCCTGCTTTATCTGGCCGACTATAAAACAGACAGGGCGGCAGCAAAAGATTTGCGTTTCCGCGCGGAACGCTACCGCCGGCAAGCCGAGATCTATTCCGAAGCGGCGCGCCGGAGCTTGAAACGAGAAGTCGCAGCTTTCAAATTGATATTTTTGCGGTTAGGCGAGACCGTCGAGGTCGATATTAATCCAGAAAAGGAGCTGTGGCTTTTCTAGATGTCATCCCTGAAAATTTTCTTTTTCGATATCGAAACCATCCCCACGGATCAGTCGGTTCTCGACCATAACCTTTTGGCTGCGCAAATGCGTCTCGATGAACCGGAGATTATCAAAAAGCTTAGTCTGTCGGCCGCCACGGCACGCATCCTATGCCTGGCCTACGCTATCGAACCGGAAATCGACTCTCCCGTCGAAATATTGCACGGTACCGAGCCCGAAATCCTCAGCAGCTTCTGGCAGCTTGCCGCAGATTGTCATTTGTTCGTGGGACACAATATTCTTGACTTCGACCTGCGTT
>JAJONK010000334.1 GCA_021323355.1 Deltaproteobacteria bacterium | reverse complement strand
TTAACAAACACTCCTAAGTAGTTCATCGCCGACTTTACTCCTTGGCACAGACTTTGTTTTCAAGCCAAGGCAGGAGCTACTGCTAAGGAGGTACGCCATGACAAGATTAAAACGTTTTTGCTCGCTCAAACTAGGATTGGCAATGGGATTGACCCTGCTGCTCGGATGTGTGGCCGGACCGACATTGCACGAGACGCGGCGCGGCGAGAGTGTGCCCGGGCCGGACACGACTCTTCAGGCCGGTGAAATGAGAGCCGAGGTGGTCCAGGTTACCCCGAACCGAAACGAAATCCAGGTTCGAGCCGATGATAATCGCACCCGAGTATTGAGATACGATCCCTCTAGAACAAGAGTCACCTATCAGGGCCGGGACTATTCTGTCGAAAATCTGGAGGCCGGCGATATCATCGCCTTCCAAACTTTCGGTCGCGACAGCACTATCGACACGATTCGCGTCCAGCAGCCAGTCCAGGCGCGTGCGACATCAACTCCCGCCCGGCCCGGGTCGAGTCTCACCAGGGGTGAAGTGCTCGAAGGCACAGTTGATAGAATCGATTACGATCGCGGCATCTTCGATGTAAGAACCCGGGACCGCGGCGTCATTACCGTCGCTTTGCCTTTCAATGCGAGGACATCCGACGTCGATGCATTTCGCCGTCTACGCAATGGCGACAGCGTAAGATTAGAGGGAGAGTTCGTTAATCGCGATAACTTCCAAGTCTCATCGATAAGCAATCGCTAGCCCCTAGGCTGACGATTGCTGCGTTGAGATCATTTCAGCGCCTTCTTTAAGGCGCGCATCGCGTTATCCGCGTCGGTCTCGTTATCGAACGCAAGGTAAGTCACCATGCGCCGTCCAAGCGCCGCGGCCGAGACACCGCGCAGGTTTATACCTGCATCGCTCAGCGCCCGAGTCAACTTCGTTCCCAAGCCGGGCTTGTCCGGACCTTCAACCCGAACTGAATGCAGGCTGTCGGTAGTGCTCAATCCCGCGCTCTGAGCCGCATTCTTCTGCTTTGTTCCTTTCACCGGAGTCAGGAAAACAACCCCCGTTCCTGGGCGATCCGGAGCGCGACGCGAAACAAGGAATTCTAAGTTGGCGCCCGCGTTGCTCAACGCCTCCACTGTTGCGCCTAGCCCACCCGGACGATCGGCGATCTCCCCGGCCCATACATCTACTTTCTTTATGGTATACGCCATACTCATCTCCCCTTTTTTGTTAATGCGCCAAATCTAGCCGCTCATACCACCCGGCAAAAGAGTCTGTCAAACGACACCGGTTAGCGGTGCACTTCCGAAATTTCGAGCGCTAAGGTCTGTTTGCTCCGATTAGCAACCGGCACAGCGGCCGGATATCTTCCAAAGTTTCCAAATGCTCGACGTACTCTATGATGCGTTCAATGGCACTGTCATCGAGAGCTTGGCGCGCGCAACCAACAAATTTTTGTTTAAGTTCTTCGTTAGTCATGGGAGCTTCGCGGCTGCCTTTGGCGTAATCGATCTGCCGGGAAAAGCTCCGGCCGTCGCGCAGGCGAATCGTGACCTTGCACGGCCTGCTGCCTAGAGCAGTCGGTTGAAGATCAGGGTCGAGGCGCATCTGAACCTTTTCAGCGAAACGCAAAACATTCTCATCCCGAACTGCCGAATCGGTAAATGCGTCCAGGAAGAGCCTTCCATCGATGATTGCTCGCGCCAACAGATAAGGCATGGAAAATTTACCCTGCAAGCCGTTTTCAGGGACGCGAAAAACAATTCTTTCAAACGTATGCCGCGCCACACCAACATCGATGGACTCGACCATCTCAGCGGTGATCCCATTCTTGGTCTTGAACTCGAGCACGCCGTCGATGGCTGGATGTGTCAAGCCGCCGCAGGGATAAGGCTTGATCCTGATGCCGCTGTTGATCAATTCGTACACCGTTCCCAACTGTTCGAGCGGGCGCTTGTCCGGCTCTGCCCCAGGATAAAATACCTCATAAAAGCCCAGTCCCGCTTCGATTGCCTGCTTGTTGGCGGTGAAACCGGATTGCCCCAGCTTGGCTGCCATCACTCCATTTCTCGCACCAAGCCCGACGTGCAACGGTTTGGACATCGTGCCGAAATTACACACCAAGCCGCTGGCCATCGATGCCGCTGTGCCCAGCGTCGTTTCTACTTGAGTTTGGTTCAGTCCCTGCAGTTTCGCGCAGGCCACGGCGGCACCGAACGAACCAAAGGTTGACGGCGGATGCCAGCCGTCTTCGGAGCGCTGCCGCAGCGACATTACTAATTTCGTAATCGTCTCAAAACCTGCGACGTAAGCCTCGAGGCAGCGGCGGCCGCTGCTGCCGAGCGATTCTCCCAAAGAGATAATCGCCGGAATGATCGGTGCCGTGGGTTGACCCATCAACGTAAAGCTGTGATCGAAATCGAGCGCGTGCGCGGCTGTGCCATTGGCAAAAGCCGCATGCATTGCCGATGACTTAAATCCCTGTCCAATGACGCTGGACTCTTCCTTTGCGTGCTCCTGGCGGGCGATTTCGGCGCAGATCCTGGCGCTCGATTCTTTGCTACCCGCCAATGCCACTCCAAGACAATCGAGCACCGCTGTTTTCGCTATCTTCACCGCTTCCGACGGAATTTTTTGGAATTCAGTCTCGACTACGAACCGGGCAATTCTCGCCGTCGCGTCCATTGACACCTCCGATCTTTTCGTCGCACACCTGCTGCTTTGCCGGTGTTACTTGGCCATAAATTTTCTTACCTGCTGCACGATTTCGGGCGGTTGATCCAACACCTCCTTGATCAAAGCTTCCAATTCCTCGCCGGAGGTATAATCGACTTCCATTTTGGCTTTTTTGGCATCGTCTAAAAGTTCTGGATCTTTCAAGGCCTTGACGAAAGATTCACGGAGAATCTTCACCCGCTCCGCGGGCGTGCCCGGTGTCACCAAGAACGGGCGGCCGAACTCACCGCCGGACAACATGGCTTGGACGATGCGTCGATTGTTGCCAGGAACTTTAAATTCATCGAGGATCTCGTAGATGGTCGGCGCTTCCGCCGCGCGCGGATCCCGTTTGCGTCCGGTTTGCAGCAAGTGGCGATCGAACCCCTTCTTGTGCCAGCTATTGAAGGGTTCGCGGCCGAAATGAGCCGCCAAGGTATGAGCGCGGCAAGCGATCTCACCTTTCTCCACCGCCAAATCCGCCTCATTGCCGCCGGGGTAGCCTAAAACAGAATTGATGTTCGCGCCCAAAGTTAGTTCCAGAATTTTTGCAACCAGGTAATCGGAACTTGTTGTACCGGAACCTCCGCAACTGGGCGGCTGTTTCGCTTTGACAATATCGCCGATGGTCTTGAACGGCGTGTCGGCGCGCATGTAGAAAATGATTGAATCCTGCGATGCCGAACCAATCCAGTGAAACTTTCGCAAGTCGAACTGCACTTCCTTGCGCTCGACCAGTTGCTCGATGTAGATGCTGTTATTCGGCAACACCATGCTTAACCCATCCGGTTTAGCCACCGCATAGACATAGTTAGTCGCGGTTAAAGAACCCGCGCCCGGCATGTTTTGCACGATCACTTCAGGATTACCGGGAATTTGTTTGCCCCAATAGCGCGCGAGCAGGCGTCCCCACAGGTCATAAAAACTTCCCGGCGTTGATCCCACCATGATGCGGATGGTTTTGCCTTTGTAAAAATCAGCTTGTGCCAATACAGCAGAATCAAACAGTGGCAGCGCCGCCAACGCGGCGGTTAAAACAAGCACTGCGAAAACTTTTGTACTATGACGCTTCACAAAACCTCCTGCCCTAGAGCTGCGCGAGAATATTTATGGCGGGACAATGTGTCAATGAAGAACTTGCTTTCTATTTAGGTGGCATGATGAGATTGTTGGTTGCGTCGCCGGAGTTCACGCGTGCTTGAGCCCGTGGGCGACTCTCATCATGAGAGCTCTGAGTTGCCAGACAAGTTTCGAACCCTCCCTTATCAGCCGTCAGGTTTACGGCTTCATTCCCGAAAAGGTATTAACCGTAGCGTGAAGATTGCGGGCGAAGTCAGTGGCCGCCTGGGTGTTCATATTGAAAGCAGATCGA
>JAJONK010000333.1 GCA_021323355.1 Deltaproteobacteria bacterium | reverse complement strand
GAACGTTGCGACACTAGAGAAATCAAACTAAGGCGTCAAGTAAAAGCACAACGGATAGCTTTTACGACCTGATTAGTCCTTACGGTGCTGCTGCGTTCAACTATTATGGGAAGCTCCCATGCAGCGAATACAAATATAGGTCGAGTTGACGGACTGCGGTGAGAGTGTAGCCGCGCAGGTAGATCTTAGGGGGTGTTTGACTACTCAGTGTCACCGACGATCAGGTAAGTTCACTCGGGAAAAGTCCGGGTGAACCCCCACGATCGTAACTGAGCTTATGTAAGGCGACTGGGGATTATCAAAGCGGGTATTTTCAACTTCTCGCCTGCATGGCCAGATAGGGAATATTGGCGCGCTCCAGTTCCTCTTTGCTGAGTTTCTTGATGTCTTTCTGAGCTCATAGTTAATGTGCTGGATGGCTTCGGAAGGTCCGGATCGATTGCCCATCATGATCATTGGGCCATCGCCGCTGTTTTCCAGCTGGTAGAAAGATCCCCCGGTGATGGTTGCAGCCATTCCAGGTTTCATTACCGCGTTACCGCCATCAGGGAAATGCATCGTGCATTCACCTTCGATGACATAAAACGTCTGGTCCGCGTTGTGACAGTGCATGTCATCCCTCTCGCCGGGATTCGGATAGTAATGCACCCATGCATGCAAACGCGGCGTATTAAAAACTACCTTTCGTCGCTTTTGTTCATAAGCCAACTGGAGCAAGTCGATAATCTCTACGGCCATATCAATCACCCTCCTCAATATCGATACAATGCGACAAGGCGATATAGCAAGCGATGCCCCGGCGGATGGACGCTTATCGTCCGACGGAAGATCACCATTAACATCAGGGGCTCACAGCCGATCAGCAGAGCGGGAGATATTCGACCGGCCTCACCGTTCTTACAGATCCCCGTCTCAGTCGGTGGTGCGGTTCTCCTGCTCGCGTTGCTGTTGCTTCTGCCTCAATCGTTCCAACAGTCGATTCTTCTCCACTTCTCTTTCGAGCTGCCGCTGCTCCGGTCGGTCGCTTGTGCTCCCGAATTGCTCGAAATCGGGTTGCGATTGTTCGGAGCCCGGTGCTTCGAATCGTAAGTCGCGGCGCGGCGAAGCCCGCGGCAAGGGTGCCGGCCTGGCCCTCTCTCCACCGAACCAATCTTTGAGGATGCCACCCAACCATTCTCTGGCCATATCGAAATAGGGGTCCCAGATCGACTCGTAGTATCGGTCGAATGGAAAATCGGCTCGGCTGTCAATGAATCGCGACGCAAGCGTTTGCTGGAAGAAATCACCGACTAGCAGTAACGCGTTGTGTCCGCCCTCGCCCCAATAATTGCTGCGCATGGTGACGCGCGGGTCGTTGAAGCCAACCCATGAGCCGGCGACCAGCCGCGGGTGCATCAAGATAAACCAGCCGTCGCTATTGTTTTGCGTCGTCCCGGTTTTTCCGGCGAAATCGCCGTGCAAACCAAACTGCGTGCGAACCGCTTGACCAGTGCCTTGATCGACTGCGCCGCGCAGCATGTTAATTAGATCTCCAACGGCTTTTTCGGTCATGACGCGCTTGTCCTGGGTGGCGAATTCGGCGAGCACCTTTCCCTTGTTGTCAGTAATGCGGGTGATAAAAATCGGCTGGCGGTAGACACCGCTGGCGGCGATCGTGCTGTAAGCTGAAACCATTTCCAATGGCGTTACCGGGCTGGTTCCCAGTGCCAATGCCGGCACCTCGTCGAGCTTGCTTCGATTGATTCCCATCTTGCGCGCAAGTTCTGCGGTCTTTTTCGGGCCGATCTCCTGCATGACCTGAACCGTGATGGTATTTTTCGAATGAATGAGACCCTCGCGCGCCGTCATTCGCCGCCCAGTCGGCTCGCCGAGGTCGGACGGGCGCCATATAGTTCCATCGGGCAGGCGGATCTCCACTGGGCTGTCGGTAAATCGTTTGGTAGGCGACATTCCCTGCTCAAGCGCGGCACCATAAACGAATGCTTTGAAAGTAGAACCCGGTTGGCGCCTGGCTTGCGCCACATGATCGTACTGATCGGTTTTGAAGTCGCGACTACCGACCCAGGCCTTTACTTCGCCGGTAGCCGGATCGATCGCTACAAAGCCGGCCTGCAAACGCGTTTTGGCGGCGCGCAGCTTGCTCATGAAGTCACTATCATTCTTGAGCAGCGCCATCGCCGCCTCAGGCTCGGCGCCGGATTGCACCGCAGCGCGATACGACGGGGATTCGCGGATAAACACATCGAGCAAGCCGTTTTTGCTTTTCCAAAAGTAAGCAAAGGGCTGCACGCGCCGGCGCATATCGACGTAAGCCTTAGCGCTTGTCGAGATCAGTCGCGGCGAGCTCGATCCCCATTCTACATCTGCGACTGCCTGAAGGGCGTCGCTCTGGCGGTTGACCGCCTGATTAGCAAGCGCCTGCAGGCGCGAGTCAATCGTTGTGTGCACTCTCAGCCCGTCGGCATAGATATTATGGTCATTACGGTCGGCCCAATCGATCAGCCATTTACGGATGTGCGCGGCAAGATGAGGAGCGATCCCAATCGCTTCCGGCTGGCGTTCAAAATCGAGACGTATCGGCCTGGTTTTTAGCCGGTCAAACTCTGCCTGGCTCAACACCCCGCGCTTGACCATTTGCGAAAGCACCACGTTGCGGCGACGAAGCGCGCGCTCGGGGTTAAGCACTGGATTGTAATAGCTGGTGCCTTTCAACATGGCGATCAAGGTCGCGCTCTCGATTACATCGAGCTTCTGCGCCGGTTTGTCGAAGTAGGTGCGCGCAGCCATTTCGATACCGAATGCGTTGTACAAAAACGGCATACTGTTTAGATAGGTCTCCAAAATCTCCTTTTTCGTATAGGCGTATTCGATTTTGACCGCGGTAATGGTTTCTTTGATTTTCCTCGTGATGGTCCGCTCACGGCCGATCTCCTCGGGGTATAAGTTGCGCGCGAGCTGCTGGGTCAGCGTGGAACCGCCCTCGGGATCGCCTAGCACTGTGCGGAGAACACCCGATGCGGTGCGGCGCACGTCAACCCCATAATGTTGATAGAAGCGGTGATCCTCCGTGGCAATGAGCGCGTTGATGACATGCTGAGAAACGCGATTCAAACGGACCCACTCGCGGTTCATCGGTTTATACGTCGCGATGCGCTTGCCATCAGACGAAATCAGCATGCTAGGTTGGTCGATCTTGGCTTTTTGGAGATCGGCGATACTTGGTGTGAACGGTATTAAAACTACAGCGTACACGCACAGCATTGTCAGTCCGATTGCAGCCAACGCGGCCATTCCTTTGAGCGCGGAAAAAAACCTAAGTCGCATCCCTAGGGCGGGATCGAGTACCGGCCAAAAATAGGCTGCAAGCCGATCGACCAACCATCTAGCGAGTCTGAAGGGCATTCTGCTTGTGTTCACTCTTCCTGCTCAAGGTAGCTCAATATTGCAACGACAACACATTAGCACGGATCATCCAACGAATACTTTAGCAGTTCGGTTACCTAGGTTCACCCGCGCATCCAACAAGAACGATCGAGCACCGCTAGAGTAAAAGTGTCCCTCATCCGGAAAGAAAGTGGTGTATCATTACAGATGCTCACTAATGCTCACTAGAGAGTTTCTAAAGTAATCAGCGTGCGGCCGAGCGCGCAACCGATTCCATATCTGGAGGTGAAAAGGATGGCAGGTAAAGAGATGAAGTTCGAGCTGGACAAATTAACCAAGGACTCATGGAGGATGTTCCGGATCATGGGTGAGTTTGCGCTTGGGTTTGATCGTATGAATCAGATTGGCTCCCCTGCCGTCACCGTCTTCGGCAGCGCGCGCACGCAAATCACCAGCCGCTATTACGATCAGGCCCGCAAGTTGGGGCGCGCACTGGTCGAAGCGGGCTATGCGGTGGTCACCGGTGGCGGTCCGGGAACCATGGAAGCGGCCAATCGCGGCGCCTGCGAAGCCAAGGGTACAAGCGTAGGGTTGAACATCCTGTTGGAGCATGAACAAAAGCCTAATCCGTACCAGACGATTTCCCTGCAATTCGAATATTTCTACGTGCGCAAGGTGATGCTGGCCAAATACAGTGTGGGTTT
>JAJONK010000332.1 GCA_021323355.1 Deltaproteobacteria bacterium | reverse complement strand
TCGCCAACTGAGCCGTCACGATGAGGGAAAACTGTTGTCGGATGCCAAGCAGGCCAACCGTGACTTGATGAACCGTGTGAACAATTTGTCGTTCTAGTTATTATCCTAATTGTCTTCGACGATGCTACGTAAAACGAGCCTGGCGAGTCTCAACCGGGGCTGGTGGAAAATGCTTGATCCCGGCACGATGGGCGCGCGCTTTTGCGAGTTCATGATGATCTGTGCACTATACGTTATCCGCGCATATCCGACGCGAACACGTCGATTAATAAGAAGGACGCGAGCCGGTTGCCTGTAACCTGTAACTTAGGAGTTTCAGCCGCGTACTTAGACCATGATTTACTTGCTCCTCGCAATTGTCGGGTCCGGTTTGATCCCGGTCCTGTTCCGCGGCTTTGCCGATTGGCGCGTGAACGTGTTCTGGGCGATTCCGGTTAACTATCTGACCTGCGTCATCGCCGGCAGCATCTGGGGCGGGCATCCGCTAGCCCTGACCATGTTGCCAAGCCAGCGATGGCTTTGGCTGGCGATGCTTCAAGGTGGCATACTGGCAGTCAATTTTTTCTTGCTGGCTTACACCGCGCAGCGAGTCGGTGTTTCGGTTGCCGCCTTGGCGAGCCGCTTGTCTGTGGCGATCCCTTCGATTTTGGCATTCCTCTTCTATGGCGATTCATTCAATGCGGCGAAACTCACCGGTTTGGCGGCGGCACTGTTGTCACTCTACCTATGCACCGCATCGACAGAGAGGGATGCGACAACTCGTCCACTGCGTTTAAAGCTTCTTCCGCTTTTAGTATTTCTGACCTTCGGCTGTTACTTCATTGTGATCAAGTACGCTCAAGTCCACTATCTAAGCGAGACCTCTTTTCATGATTATGTGATGGCGGGTTTTCTTTTTGGGTTTTTGACCGCTTTGGCGATTTGTTCAGCGCGACGCTTGCTTGTGCTCAAACAATTTCGCTTGGTTGATGTCGTCTCTGGACTAATTCTCGGGGGGGTAAACTATGTGGCCGTTTACGCGCTGGTTAGAGCGCTTGCGCTTGAAGGTTGGCAGAGCTCTCAGCTATATCCCATGTACAGCGTTGGAGTTGTGGCTGTGAGCACGGGACTAGCCATGCTGCTTTTCAAGGAAAGATTATCAAACATTAGAAAAGTCGGATTGATTGTGGGTCTGGTGGCGGTGGCGCTGCTCAACGGTTGAGCTGCAGCGTTGCACGCGGCTCCGATAATTTAAACAGTGGAACCGGTAACGATTAGCTCGGCTTTTGCTAATTAGCCGAATCGAAAACCTGAGGAAATGTTATGCGCAAGCCGCTTTCTGTCATCACGGTGTTCTTGATTTGCATGGCGTGGTTCTCTCAGGCTTGGTCGCAAGGCAAGAAGCTCGAGAAAATTCGAGTTGGCGGCGGCTCGGTCGGAGCGCCGCAGATGACCATGTGGTACGCAAAAGAAGCAAACCTGTACGAGAAGCATGGACTTGCCGTCGAAGCGATCCACATCCCGGGAAGCTCGATGGCTTTGCAGGCGATGCTTTCCGGAGAAGTGCCGATCATTCAGTTGGGCGGCGCGGCTTCAATGCAGGCCAACCTGGCGGGCGCCGATACCGTGATCGTCGCGACGGTTCTCAAAAAGTTTCTTTTCTCCATTTTTAGCCGGCCGGACATTACCAGAATTGCCGATCTCAAAGGCAAGTTATTCGGTGCTACGCGCTTTGGCACGTTGTCCGATTTCGCGTCGCGGTTTGCTTTGGAGAGGAACGGTCTCAATCCTGAGCGGGATATCACCATGGTTCAAACCGGCGGCCAACCGGAAACTGTCATGGCGCTCATTACCGGAAAGGTTCAAGCGGCGGCGCTTTCCGTGCCGGCAACGATGCGTGCCAAGCAAGCGAATATGCGGGAGCTCTTGGATATGGCCAAGCTGGAGGCGACCATCCATCAGAACGGAGTCGTGACCACCCGCCGTTACCTAAAGAGCAACGAAGATACAGTGCGCCGCTTTCTCCGGGCCTACATCGAAGGCGCGGTGCTTGCCAAGAGAGACAAGGCGTTTGCCGCGCGCGTTATGGCCAAATACCTCGGCACCCAAGACCGGGAGATGCTCGATGATGCCTACGAGCGCGTGACACGTCATCTTGAAATCCCGCCGTATCCGAGTGTGGAAGGAGTTTCCGTTCTGCTAAAAACATTGGAAAAGACCCAACCCAAAGCCCAGACGGTGAACCCCGAAGATTTTATCGATCCCCGATTGCTGCGTGAGATCGCTAATAGCGGATTCATCGATCGGCTGTAGCGTCTGACCGGAGTCTCAATGGTTGACATGACTGCATTTGCGACTAGTGTTAAGCGAGGATGAGTTTTACGTGAAAAGAGTACTAGCCATCATCTTGGGCGGAGGCGCCGGAACCCGGCTATATCCTTTAACTAAACTTCGCGCCAAGCCCGCCGTTCCTCTTGCCGGCAAGTATCGCTTGATCGACATTCCCATCAGCAACTGCATCAACTCGGAGATCCAGCGGATCTATGTATTAACCCAGTTTAATTCGGCTTCCCTCAATCGGCATATTACGCGAACCTATGGCATGGCCGGGTTCCAGCAGGGCTTCGTCGAAGTTTTGGCCGCCCAGCAGACGCCGGAAAACCCAAACTGGTTTGAAGGAACTGCCGACGCGGTTCGGAAATATTGCTGGTTGTTTGCCGAATGGGATGTCGATCAATACCTGATTCTCTCAGGGGATCATCTCTATCGGATGAATTACGCAGATTTCATTCATCGGCATCGTGAAACTCGAGCCGACGTGACGCTTGCCGTAATACCTGTCGAAGAACGTGGGGCGTCGGACTTTGGTTTGATGAAGATCGACAGGGAAGGGCGTGTGCAGTCTTTCAGCGAAAAGCCCAAAGGGGACGCGCTTAAGTCGATGCAAGTCGACACCAGCGTTCTGGGCCTTCCGACAGATAAAGCCAGCGGACTCCCCTATATTGCTTCCATGGGGATTTATGTATTTGAAAGGCAGGTTCTGTTCGATCTTTTGAAAGAATCCCCCGATCGGACGGATTTCGGCAAGGAAATCCTTCCGGCTGCTCTGAAAAATCATAATGTGCAGGCCTATCTCTTTAAAGATTATTGGGAAGATATTGGAACCATCGAAGCCTTTTACAACGCTAATCTGACGCTTACGCAGCAGCCCAGTCCGCCGTTCAGCTTTTACGATGAAAAGGCGCCGATCTACACCCGCTCGCGCTATCTGCCGCCAACGAAATTACTCGACTGCAAGGTTGTTGAATCGATGGTCGGCGAGGGCTGTATCCTTAGGGAATGTACGGTAAAGCGCTCGGTGATAGGAATTCGATCGCGCATTGAAACCGGCTCTGTGATCGATAATGTTCTATTGATGGGCTCTGACTTCCACAATCATTCAAAGAGCGATCATCGATAAGAACGCGCGCATCGGCCGTAATGTCCGGATGCTTAACCAGGATCGCGTGCAGGAAGGTAACCGTGAGGACCTTGGCTTCGTAATTCGCAATGGCATTATCGTCGTCATCAAGAACGCAACGATTCCTGACGGCACGGTCATCTAGCGGGCGTAGATCGCTGTCAAAAGTTTCGAAATCCACCAGAAGCCATAATTCTTCTTCACTATCCGAAGCCAGTTAGGATTTCGGCGGGCAAATCCGCGGGCCTTGCTTGATCAGCGCCGCTGGCGCGCCTATAATATCTGCCACGTAAACGGCTAGCGACCCATCAGATCGCTCACCTATCAACAACATAACCGCTCGTTTAACGCATCGCGAGCCTAAGTTGCGGAGTCGGGCTCCGCAACAGGACGCATTTTAAGGCATCACCAGATGACGCACTATACATTCCCGCAACTCCTCAGGCATGATTTCGCCGGTTATAACATTCCAAAATTTCGGCAGGATCTACTCGCCGGATTGACAGTTGCAGCAGTCGCATTGCCATTGGCGCTCGCCTTCGGTGTCGCTTCAGGTGCGAATGCCAGCGCCGGTTTGATCACGGCGATATTGGCGGGCTTGATCATTGGCGGGCTTTCAGGGGCTCCTTATCAGATTTCAGGGCCGACGGGCGCGATGAGCGCAGTGCTAATTGTGTTAGCGGAAAAACACGGTTTGGCTGGAATATGGTTTGCCGGGATGCTGGCCGGTATGCTTTTGTTGGTTATTGGTGTTGCCCGCTTAGGTCGCTTTATCGCATTTGTTCCCGCCCCGGTCATCGCCGGCTTTACCTCAGGCATCGCGCTCATCATTGCGATTGGTCAAATCGATAATCTTCTCGGCGTGCAATCAGGCCCGGCAAGCTCTGCGGCTTTAAAGCTATTCCGTTACTTCAACGCCGGGCTGGTTCCGGATTGGCATGCTCTCACGCTCGGGACCGTGGTGATCCTTACGATGATCTTGTGGCCAAAGCCATGGAGCGCTCGCTTTCCCGCGTCACTCTTAGGGATCATCCTCGCAACAGTTATCAATGCGTTGCTCGAATGGCCGGTCGGGGTCATAGGCGAAATCCCGCAAACTCTGTTGCTCGATCAACGCTTGACCTTCGATATGATTCCCTGGGCCCATCTACAGGAGTTCGTCGCGCCAGCTCTGGCGATTACCGCATTGGGCGCGGTGGAGAGTTTGCTCTGCGGCGCAGTGGCGAGCAACATGACGGGAATTCGCTTGCAGGCCAATCAGGAACTGATTGCGCAGGGCATCGGCAATGCAATTATCCCATTTTTCGGCGGCGTGCCGGCCACGGCCGCGATTGCCCGCAGCAGCGTTGGCATCAAGTCCGGCGGCCAGACCCGCATGGTCAGCATTGTGCACGCGCTGGGCCTACTGGCTTCCATGTTTTTGCTCGGACCGATTATGGGAACCATTCCGCTAGCCGCCCTTGCTGGGGTCTTGATGGTCACGGCATGGCACATGAATGAATGGGAAGCAATTCACTATATCTTCAGTCACCGTTTCAAAACCGCCATGATTACCTTCCTGGTTACAATGGTGGCGACGGTCGTTTTGGACTTGACCGAGGCGATCTTACTCGGGGCCTTTATATCGGGCGCGATATTTTTGAATCAGAGCGCGAGTATCGACATCGATGTTCAAGAAGTTGACCCCGAGAAGTTGCGCAAGCGCGGCATCGAGAACGCCGGCACTTGCCGGCATGTGCGGGTGGCCTACTTAACCGGCCCGCTATTCTTCGCCGCTACAAGCAATTTCAACGAAGCCTTTGCCCGTTTCGAAAGCACGCATGCGCTGATTCTCTCTATGCGCGGCGTGCCTTTGATCGACACCTCTGGCCTGCAAGCGATGACGGCGTTATTCCATAAGCTTAACAAGCAAGGCATCACCCTTAGCGTGGCCGCGGCCCACGAAGATGTCTTGCGTATGATGGAGCGAGGCGGGTTGATTTCGATTATCGGCTCGGAGAATGTCTTCTGGAGCTCGGATCAGGCGATCGTGGCGCTGGAAAACCGGGGCTGCCGTTATTGCGCCAACGAGAAACCTGCTATCGCCCGCCCGCAAGCCGTTGCCATCTAAGCGTATAAGCCTACGGTTCTAATCTCCGGCGGCAGAATTGCGCGAGTAATTTTCCCGTAAAAACCGGCCTCGCCGACCACCTTAACCGAGAAGCGCTACCGTGGCGGATAGCTACAATGAGTCGCGATAATATGATATCGGGATCGATGATCAGCTGATCTTTCGGAGATTCGTTTTCAATGAAAAACCCCCGCATCGTCGTCGCCGGCGGTGGCCCCGTCGGCGTTGTTTCAGCGCTGGCCTGCGCACAATATGGCTATGCGGTAACGCTCCTCGAAGCCGAGGATAGGATTGACGATAACCCGCGAGCGGCAACCACTCACCCCTCGACTCTCGAATTGATTGCCCGAGTCGGTCTGATCGATCAATTTATTGGAGAAGGTCTGGTGGCGCGGTTCTTTCAATTCTGGGATAAGCCGTCGCGCACTAAAGTCGTCGAATTCGATCATGACATTCTGCGTGAGGAGACGCCCTATCCGTTTGTCGTTCAGACAGAGCAACACAAGCTTGCCCGGATGGGCATCGAACGGCTCACGACTTTTCCCGATGCCACAGTACGCTTTTCCAGCCGCGCCACCACTGTGAATCAAGATGCCGAGGGCGCGACGGTGACCATCGAGGGACCGCACGGCACGGAGATGCTGCGCGGCGATTATGTCATCGGCGCGGACGGTGGCCGCAGCACAATCCGTAAGGCTCTGGAGATTGAATTCGAAGGGTTTACCTGGCCCGAGCGCTTTCTCGTGCTGACTACGATCGAGGACTTTCAAAAACTTCTGACAGGTTGTTGCTATCGTAATTATCTGGCTGATCCGGACGAGTGGACGAATTTGTTCAAGGTGGCGGGCGACGACGGCAAAGGGCGTTGGCGCGCGGTTTTTCCGACACGAGTGGAAGAGAGCGATGAACAGGCGCTGGGAGATGACTCGACCTATTCGCGCCTGCAACGGGTATTCCCCATTGACCGACCGTACAATGTGGTCCATCGCAATTTATACAAAGTTCACCAGCGCGTTGCCGCCACTTTTCGCAAGGGGCGCGTGTTTCTCGCCGGCGATTCCGCCCACGTCAACAATTCCGTCGGCGGCTTGGGTCTTAACGGCGGCATCCACGACGCTATGGAGCTGGTGGACACTCTGCATCAAGTGATCACCAGGCAGGCCAGTGAGGCGTTGCTCGATCGCTATACCCGGAGAAGGCGGACGATGAATATCGAATTTGTCCAAGAGCAAACGATCATCAACAAAAAGCGACTGGAGGAGCGCGACCCCAAGGCGCGGCAGGCGCGCTTCGACGAGCTGCGCGCGATTGCCGAAGATCCTCAGAAGCACAAGGAGTTTTTGCTGCGCACTTCGCTGATAGCCAGCGTGCGCAAGGCACAGAGGATCGAGTAAGAAAACAATCAAGCTACAAAATGCGCTTGCAACGGGTTACAGCCAGCTTAAAATAAAAATTGTACTGACCAGCAGAAGTCCCATCATGTTATGTGATCGTAGTGATATGACTTGACGCAGACGAACCATTGACGCGATTTCACGCCAACATCAAGGGAACGAGGCTCATGTCCGAAACAATTGTAATTCCCGGCGACCCGTCGCCGGCGCTCGTCAACGCTGCACATCTCGTGTATGCCTTGCACGCGCTAAGCCTTGTAATCGGTATAACGACCGCAGCAACGATCGTCGGTGCCTTCGTCTTTGGTGTGCCCTCGATCATCGCCGTCGTGATCAACTATTTAAAAAAAGAAGAAGCAAGAGGAACCTTCCTCGAGTCCCACTTTCGTTGGCAGATCCGAACGTTTTGGTTTTCGCTTCTCTGGTGCATCATCGCCGTGATACTGTTCATTACCATACTGGGCATTCCCCTTGCCCTAATCCTCTTATTCTCGGTTGGGATATGGGCCATCTACCGGATCGCTCGCGGCTGGCTGGCCCTGCGCGATCGAAAG
>JAJONK010000013.1 GCA_021323355.1 Deltaproteobacteria bacterium | reverse complement strand
AGTGATGCCCGCGACTATTCTCCTCGTCGAAGACAACCCTTTGGCCCGCCGTAATATGAAGCTTTTTTTCAAGATCCACGGTTACGAGGTTTTGGAAGCGCAACGCGGAGAAGAAGCTGTTAAATTGATTCGGGACGTTGACAAATTCGATGTTGTGATCACCGATTTGCGGATGCCGGGAATGGTCGATGGGCTAGAGGTTCTTCGGGTTCAAAACGAAGTATCTCCAGGCACAAAAATCATTTTGGTAACGGCATATGGTTCTAATCAGGTAAAATTTCAAGCCGCTGCGCTAGGCGCCGTGTATCTTGATAAGCCGGTTCAGCTCGATGACCTGCTGGTTCATGTCCGGCAGCTGACGTCTCCGTGATGGAAGAACACCATGAGACTCGATGAAATGGATATTCCTCTTGAACGTGACGTCTTCTTGCGCTCTCTCATTCGAGAGCTGTCCGGCGTCTTGAAGATGTCTTCGACATAAAAGCTTCGGGATTTGTCAGTGCACGGGTCCAGGGCTGCCTCTGGTCGGCCAAATAGTTTCAGCTCACCGCGGCACAATCGATTACGTCAGTGAGCCGGGAAAGGAACAACATTCAGCTTATCATTACCTGTGAGATAATCCTGCGTTTACTCAGCCATTGATAAAAGCTCGTTCAATCTGGCCGATCAATTCACTGATTTCCTGATACTCACCGTCCTTTAGATCTCCGTCTTCCTTCTGTTTTTGCGATTCTCGCCGAAGCTGATCCAGCAGCAGGGTTACGGTGGAATTTTCATCGACTAGGAATCCTTTCTTGACGACGGTCCTAACACCTACAGCGTTTTGTTAATCATGTTCCGACCATCATTCAAGCGTCGCCCTCGGCCGATTTGAAAATCAAATGCACTCCCGAGGCGCCACGCCATGGCTATGCATTCATAGGACACGGAACCAACGTATGTCACTGATTCGGCACGCTCAAAGCGAATTAGCGGCGAATTATTTTGGAACGACATTTGCTCTGATCCTCTGCGCCCTCCTGCGATTACCTGCTTAGAGATAGTTCTCGTCGCTGAGCGGCATACACTTCATCGAGTTACGCGGAGCCGCGAAGCGATCGGGCTTCGTTGGATGCGCACCCATCATCTGCCTTATGGGACGCCGCAACCCAGCGCACGGGAATAGGAGAAGTATGTCCAAAAAGAAATTCGAACCTTTTTCTCTCAATGGAGCGGTTGAAAGGCACTCTCTGCACACAAGCGAGATGCGGTTCCGAAACGGCTCCCCCTATCCCTCCGATGGGAATGGAGCGCTACACCCAGTCACTGGTTTGGGTTTAACGGGTGGTGATTCGTTTAAAGCGCACGACGGTCTGCCCATCGTCGTGCATTGTCACTTACGCTGGGATTTTGTCTGGCAGCGACCGCAGCAGATATTCTCCCGACTTGCCGCGCATCATCCGATAACTTTCGTCGAAGAGCTGATGTGGCAGGGTAGCGAGCACCGGCTCGAGATCAGCGAACCTTATCCCAATGTTGTGCGCATCGTACCTGTTCTGCGCGCCGACGAAAGAACTGATGACACCGATACTCAATACGCAGCTGTTATGGCGTTGCTAGGTCGCGCGCTCAGTGAACATCCACTGCTCAGGCGGCGATTTGCATCGCCGATTCAGTGGTTTTATTCACCGCTGGTCGCGCCGTACTTCCTCGACGCTTTCGATGCCACGGCTACTGTTTATGACTGCATGGATGAGCTTGCGCAGTTCCGCTTTGCGCCGCCATCACTGAGAGAGCGCGAGCAGTTGTTGATTTCCAGAGCTGATGTTGTCTTTACCGGCGGTTATCAACTCTATCAATCGAAGTCACGCCGTCACAGCAATGTGCACTTTTACGGGTGCGGAGTCGACGCGGAGCATTTCAGTAAAGCACGGCAGCCGGAGACGGACGTGCCGGCGGAAGTTGCGAAATTGCGGCGACCGATTCTTGGTTACTTTGGGGTGATCGATGAGCGGCTCGACTATCCTCTGCTGGCGCAGATTGCAGAACAAGTGCCGGATGCCTCAATCGTGATGGTCGGTCCGTTGGCGAAGGTAGAACAGCAGTCCTTGCCCAGTTATCCAAATATTTACTGGCTCGGGCAACGCGATTACACGGAACTGCCTGCGTTGGTTAAAGCCTTCGACGTATGCCTGATGCCGTTCGCGCTCAACGAGGCCACGCAGTACATCAATCCGACCAAGACACTCGAATACATGGCAGCCGGCAAGCCCGTCGTCTCGACAGCCGTGCCCGACGTGTTACATCACTTCACGCCGATTGTCGATGTCGCGCTAACGACTGAGGAATTCGTTGCAGCGATTCAGCGCGCGGCGCGGAGCCCAGGTGCCGAATTGATCGAGCAGGGAATAGATCGCGCCAATCGTGCCTCCTGGGACAGCATCGTTAGCGCCATGCGTGGTCACATGCTCGACAGCGTGCGACCCAGTTTGCACGCTCGAGCATGGCAGAGCGCGTTCCCATAACGCCGACCATTAATCTTTAACCGTTCGCTTCTCGTTGAGGGTTCCTCGATGATCGCATCGGTCTGCCCTGCGTTAGGAGCGCGCGGCGCTCGACACAAATGAAAGGAACAATTTGATGAAAATGGATGTCTTAGTTGTCGGCGCCGGCTTTTCTGGATCGGTGGTTGCGGAAAGGCTTGCCCGGCGCGGCTTGGAGGTGCTGCTGATCGACAAGCGCCCGCACATCGGCGGTAATGCTTACGATACCCCTGATCGTTACGGTGTTTTGATGCATCCGTACGGGCCGCACATTTTTCACACAAATGCTCCGCGCGTAGCGGAATATCTATCGCAGTTCACCGACTGGAGACCGTATGAGCACCATGTGCTCGCCAAAGTAGGCGAACAGTTTGTGCCCATTCCGATCAATATCGACACGGTCAATCGAGTCTATGACCTGAAGCTTACAGAAGAAACCATTCAGGCGTTTTATGATCGGGTGCGGCAACCGCGCGCGCAGATCAGGACCAGCGAGGATGTTGTCATCAACGCCGTCGGGCAGGATCTTTACGAAAAATTCTTCCGAGGCTACACGCGCAAACAATGGGGTCTTGATCCTTCGGAGCTTTCCGCCTCGGTGGCGGCGCGGATTCCTACCCGCACTAATCATGACGATCGTTATTTTACCGACACTTTTCAAAAGATGCCGCTCCATGGATATACCAAGATGTTCGGTCGAATGCTCGACCACCGCAGGATCCATGTAGAGGTGGGAGTCGATTTCTTCGCGATTCAACAAAAAGTTCGCGCAAGCCACATCGTCTTCACCGGTCCTCTGGATGCCTACTTCGGCTACTGCTATGGCAAGCTGCCGTATCGTTCGATTCGCTTCGAGCACGAGCATCTGGCAAACACCTTGCGTTACCAACCGGTGGGCACGGTCAACTTTCCCAACGATTACGATTTCACTCGCATCACGGAGTTCAAACATCTCACCGGTCAGCAACATACCGGCACGTCGATTGTCCGGGAGTACCCGCAGTCCGAAGGCGATCCATATTATCCGATCCCTCGTCCAGAGAACGAGTTGCTGCTCAAGAAATATCAGGCCCTTGCCGCCAAGGAATCCAAAGTGACTTTTGTCGGTCGCCTAGGCCAGTACCGTTATTACAATATGGACCAATGCGTCGGCGCGGCGCTAAAAACCGCCGAAGAAATCGCCAACGCTATGGTGCCCCAAGCGGCTCTGAAGGCGACTGTGAAGCCGGCGGTGTCAGCGACGCAACAAGCCAGGGCAGGTAGCTGATGAGAACGTAAACTAGTCGTGCTTCGAGTGGCCGGCATCGAAGTACCTTGAGCGCCTGGGCAACTAATTGCTCGATTGGCAAGCGGTTTGACATCCAAAGTCGTTTCTTGCTGATCGCTGCCATGTTCTTAACTCTGTCTTCTCGACCGGGGTCGTCCCGGCTCATAACGGCGCTCGGGTATCCGTTTTCAAAATAACTAATGCGTCTCAAGCGTTCTCAGCCGGGCTCATTTGGGGTCGGATGATGATTCTGCGGGCATGTTGCAATCTCACGGAATAAAAAATCAAACGGCACGCACCAGGAAATATATGGCTATGTTGATAGTGCCGGAAGTATAATAGCCCGTTTGCCATCATTTTGTTGTGCCGCCCGAACAGAGCATTGGTCGTCGTTAAACCAGCGCGCATCGGGAGAAAGGTCTTATGGCTTTTTTGTTTTCTCCAAGTGGTGATGCTAACTCGGCTCTGCAAGACTCATCGCTGGGCCTAAATGGGAGCGCTGCGCCGAGCGCTCAGCGGCAGGGGCCTACTTCGAAGCTTTTCGATTCGTTCTGGATGGCTGGTTTTGAATCCTCATCACATATCACTCGAGAGGGCGTCCGCCTGGATATGATCGACGCGACGCAACACGATCGATTCGTGGCCGAAGACTATCGTCTGCTCCGGCGGTTTGGATTTGGCACAATCCGCGATGCTGTGCGGTGGCATTTGATTGAGCGCGGCAGCGGTTATGATTTCTCGTCATTGGCGCCCATGGTAGAAGCCGCGCAGAAGGAATCTGTTCAGGTAATCTGGGACATTTGTCATTATGGCTGGCCGGACGATGTCGACATCTTTTCGACCGCATTTGTTGATCGGTTTGAGCGATTTTGCGGTGCCATCGCTAGTTTTATGAAGCAATACAGTGACCGCGTACCCTTCTATGCCCCGATCAATGAAATCTCGTTTTTTGCCTGGGCCGCAGGCCAAGTCGGGTTCATGCATCCATGTCGGACGGGGGAAGGGGTGGCCCTCAAGGAGCAGCTAGTGCGCGCCGCGATTGCCGGCATCGAAGCTCTTTGGGCGGTTGACAGCCGCGCTCGAATCACACAAATAGATCCAATCATGCACGTCGTCACTCCGCGCCAGCATCCCGAATTAGCGGCGGCAGCGGCCGCACAACATGCCAGCCAGTTTGAGGCATGGGACATGCTGTCCGGATTCGTTAAGCCCGAACTTGGCGGGCATCGGCGTTATCTCGATATCATTGGGGTGAATTACTATCACGCCAACCAGTGGGAATATCCGGACGACCGGTTGCGCTGGGAAGATACACCGAGAGACGAGCGTTGGATTCCCTTCTCCGGTTTGGTGGCGGACGTGTACCAGCGTTATAAGCGGCCGATGTTTGTAGCCGAGACCGGCCATTTCGGCGTCGGACGCGCCGCTTGGGCTCGGGAAATTGTTGCTGAGGTTATGCTCGCTAGAGATTCCGGCGTTCCGTTAGAAGGAATATGTTTTTACCCAATCATCGACAGAACGGATTGGGAAGATCCCAGTCACTGGCACAATTGCGGCCTTTGGGACCTGCGGCGCAATTCTGAGGGTAGATTGAAGCGGGTGATTTGCCCGGAGTTTGAGAGCGAGTTGTCGCGTATCATGCACCGACGATGATTTGCATTCGCAGCATTACAATCCAAAGCTTCCAAGCGATGAGATGATGTGTTTCAAACTTTCTATTGTCCGGTCTGTTGATCCACTTTAAATCGATAGATAGTCCTCTGCCGATAGTTCTCACCAGGCCTTAACACCGTTATCGGAAATGTGGATTGATTCGGCGAGTCGGGAAAATGCTGGGTCTCCAGGCACAAGCCGGAATGCCGCTGATAGCGCTGGCCTTGTTTGCCTTGAATGCTGCCATCCAAAAAGTTTCCGCTATAAACCTGAATGCCCGGCTGCGTGGTAAACACGCTAAGCGCTCGGCCGCTCATCGGATCAAATAATTCCGCGGCGAGCGCGAAAGCGCCGGATCGCTCGGTTAGCACCCAACAGTGATCGTAACCACCGGCCAGTTGTAATTGCGCTTCATCCGAGCTGATTCGCGAGCCAATCGAGCGCGGAACCGTGAAGTCGAAAGGCGTGCCTTGGACGGAGCGTTGCTCGCCGAGCGGGATCAACTCCGGATCGACAGGCAGATAGCGGGCAGCAGTTAGACGCAGCAGGTGATCGTGGATCGTTCCAGCGCCGGCTAGATTGAAATAGCTATGATGAGTCAGATTGATGACAGTTGTCTGATCCGTGCTCCCGCTATAGTCGAGGCGCAGCTCGTTCTGCGCCGTTAACGTGTAAGTCACTCCCATGGATAAATTGCCGGGATAGCCTTCCTCTCCAGCGCGGCTGAAATGGCTTAGAACGAGCTGCGGTCCCTCAGCTGATTCGGCAGGTTCTGCGTCCCATAAAATCTTGTCGAAGCCAATTCTTCCGCCGTGCAGGTGGTTGCGCCCTTCGTTCGCCGACAGGCGGTAGGGTTTCCCGTCGATAGTGAAACTCGCCCCGGCAATTCGGTTGGCGTACCGGCCGATCAAAGATCCGAAGTAGGGATGCTGCGCGAGATAAGGCGCAAACTCGTCGAAACCCAAAACCACGTCGGCGTGAACTCCGTTGCGATCCGGCGCCCGCAGTGAAACCAGAGTTCCGCCATAGCTCATGATCCTGGCTTCGACACCGTGGTCGTTTGCCAAGGTGTAAAGCTCGACATTGCGGCCATCCGGCATCTGCCCGAAGATCTGTTGCGCGATCATCGCCATCATGGCCTCTTCGCGTGATTTAGCTGCGCTCACATGCCGGCGATTTTTCGCTCCCAATTCCAGGCATGAGACACAATCGTCGAGAGTTCCGGGTATTGCGGTGTCCAGCCGAGATGTTTGCGCGCCAGGCTGGCGTTGGCTACCAACCTCGCTGGGTCGCCGGCGCGCCTGGCGGCATCGATCACGGGTACCGCCTTCTTTGTCACCTGACACACGGCATCGATCACCCGGCGCACTGAGAAGCCGTTGCCGTTGCCCAGATTGTAAGCGGCGCTGGGAGCGCCGCTAATGAGATGCTCCAGCGCCAGGGAGTGAACCGCGGCTAAATCGAGAACATGAATATAATCTCGAATGCAGGTGCCATCGGGAGTGTCGTAATCGTGACCAAATATTTGCGCCGACTCACGACGCCCGGAGGCAACTTGTAACAGCAACGGGATGAGATGGGTCTCAGGTTCATGGGTTTCTCCGATGCGGGCTTCGGGATCGGCTCCGGCGGCGTTGAAGTAGCGCAGGCAAACCGATTTGAGCCCATAAGCGGCGTCGTAGTCTTGCAGCACCTGTTCGACCATCCATTTGGAGCGGCCGTAGGGATTGATCGGCTGCTTCGGGTGCGCTTCGTCGATGGGAATATATTCCGGCTGGCCGAAGATCGCCGCAGTGGAAGAGAAAATAAAGTTTCTAACTCCGTGGCGGATCATGGCATCGAGTAAGTTGATCGTATGGGTCACGTTATTACGATAGTACTTCGCCGGATGCTGAACCGATTCGCCGACCTGAATAAACGATGCGAAGTGCATGACGCCATCGAAGTTCCCATCGGCAAACAAGCGATCGAGCAATCCAGTGTCTGCGATGCTGCCTTGCACCAGTCTGGCAGACAATACGGCATCCGCATGGCCGGACGAGAGGTCGTCCAGTACGATTACCTCGGCGCCCTGCTGCCTCAACATCAGAGCCATGTGCGAGCCGATATATCCCGCGCCACCGACAACCAGTACTTTCATTTTTTTTCCTTAATAATCTTAGGAATATTGACAACAGAAAATTTTTGCAGGTGGCGCAAATTCTCAGGATCCGTAGCTCTGAGGATTTACTCCGCTATGCTCCCAACACGCGAAGTTCTATCTTCTTACCTTGGCGCCTTTGCGTCTTGGCGGGAAGTAGTCTGGGGTGACATGAGACTCAAACCCGACTGTCGACTGATGGCGGCACGAGGATCCGTCCATGTTGAGCCGCTGTATTGTATTCGTCCAAGACTCGTTCGCCTATCGCGCGAGCTTCACCTTCGACACATAGCGCCACGCAAGCGCCGCCAAACCCCGCCCCTGTGAGCCTCGCGCCATGCACCGCAGACTGACTCTGCAGGAGTTCGACCAATCGATCGAGTTGCCTGATGGAGACTTCGTAGTCATCGCGCAAGCTGCTGTGCGAGGCGTTCATCAACTCGCCAAACGATGCGGCATCAGTCAATTCCACGGCGCGCAGCACCCGGTCGTTTTCGCTGACCACGTGGCGCGCTCGCCGGCGCAGCGGCTGTGGAAGCTTTTCTATTGCCGCAGTGTCGCTCACGTCGCGAAGGGCTTTGACGCCGACCAATTGCGCGGCTTGTTCGCACTCGGCGCGACGTTCGTTGTACTTGCTGGTGGCCAGCGAGCGGGCGACTCCGGAATCGATCACAAGAATTCCGGCGCGCGCAGGCAATGGTAAAACCCGGCGCTGCAGGGTTCGAGTGTCGAGAAACAACATACTGCGGGTATCGGCCAGGCTTGATGCCATCTGATCCATGATGCCGCAGTTGACGCCGGCGTATCTGATTTCAGCCCGCTGCGCCAATTGCGCGATAGCGACGTCATCCAAGGTCAGGTTAAATAGCTGGCGCAATGCGCGCAAGGTAGCGACCTCGAGTGCGGCGCTCGACGATAAACCGACACCGATGGGAACCCTGGATGATATGTGAATGTCTAAGGGCGGCGCTTCGAAGCTGTGGTCGCGGAGTTCGCGAACGCAGCCATAAACATAGCTTGCAAAATGGTTCTTTGGCGCTGACTCCATTGTGAACTCAGCGGCCTGCTCGAGCTCGGCGGCGTAAACCGAAAACTGCTTGCCGCCATTTTCCCGCATCGACACGCAGGTGGTCTGCGGAATGGCCGTGGGCAATACGTAGCCGTCATTATAATCGGTGTGCTCGCCTAGGAGATTGACCCGGCCAGGAGCTTGGGCGCTCACGGCCGGCGCTTTCCCGAATACGTCGGCAAAGGTCCTCATCGTCGTACTTTCATCACGGCTCTAGGGATACTTGGATCTGTTGCAGCTCACGCGCTTTTTCCTCAGGCAGGGCATCCATGGCAAAAAATCCTGCAGCCAATTCGGTGCCGGCAAGATATTTGAGCTTGTCCGGTGTGCGGTATGGCGGATAAAACTCGGCATGAAGATGCGATTCCGGATGAGGCTTGCTGTCGGTCGGCGCCTGGTACCAGGCCATCAGGTACGGAAACGGTCGTTTCCACAAGCCGTCGAATTTGAGCAAGACCGTTTTCAACGCGCGCGCTAAATCGGCTCGCTGGTCTCCGCTCAAATGAGCAAAGCTTTCTATCGGCGCAATGGGCGCGACCCAAACCTCATACGGGTAGCGGGCGCATACCGGAACGAACGCGACCGCCTGTTCGCCGCGATAGAGCATCCGCGGTCCTGTCAATTCCTTGCTGATAAGATCTTGCAAGATCCCGCTTTGATGGGTTTGGTAATGCGCCACCGCGATCTGCTGCATCCGCGCCGGCACGGGAGGAATCACAGGGTAGGCATAAATCTGTCCATGCGGGTGATGCAGGGTGACACCGACCTCCGCGCCGCGATTTTCAAACGGTAGTACGTAATCGATGCTGGCAAGATTCCCCAACGTCTCGGTTCGGTCCGCCCAAACTTCCAGGACCAATTCTAAATGATTGAGAGGCAAAGCGCCCAAAGATGAGGGCGCGTCCTGCGTAAATACAACCACTTCACACTTCCCCAAAGCCCGAGCGGTAGGGACAATCAGTTCCGGCGGTTGGTTTGATTCCAGGGTCAATGAAGGAAAGCGATTGTCGAATACGGCAACATCCCAGTCTCCGGCGGGGAGCTCCGTCGGATGCGCCGGGTCCAGGGTCACAGCCAGAGGATTGTACTCCGGCGGCGGCAAGAATGTGCGGTCCTGCCGGTACGCGGCATAAGTGATCCACTCGCCGCGTAAAGTATGCCAGCGCAGATGAGGATTGGCCTTGAGTGGGTCCGAAAACGGGCTCGGCGCTTCAATGTTCGCGCCGCGAAGCGTTTTACGTCCGTAGAGCGTCAGCTCTCTGCCGTCAGGCTTGGTGAAGGTCGCCCGATGCATCTATACTCCGTGAGCTATGTGGCTTCGCGAAGTTTCCGTCGCTTCCCTGATCTCATGGAGGGGAATTTTTGGCGTGCGGTCGGCGCAGAGAAGTCCGTTGGCTTCCTGAAAGGTATCGGTGAACTGGGTGTAACAAAAACCACTGAAGAGAGCCATGCGCGCCACCACATCCAAGAGCTCCCGATAACGTCGCGCAAACTCCTGCGCGTCCTCTACAACCGAAGAACCCCAGGCTGTTTTTACTCCTGGCGCGCGGCATTTGTCGTACGCAATCCCGCCAAACTCGGTCAAGACAATGGGCTGGCCGCGATGAGGATAGCCGTCGAGAGTCAGAATCCGCCCGGCTGGACGGCGACGATCGAACAGCTGCTGAACCGGAATCTCCGGTCCGTAACGCAGGCGAAGGTGCTCGATATTGGCGTCGTAATCGTGAATGCCGATCATGTCGGTGGCGCTACTCTCCCATCCATCATTACCGATCACCGGACGAGTGGCGTCGAGTGTCTTGGTCAGATGGTACAAAGCTTCAACCGCATGCCGTTGCTCCGGGGACGAAGGCAAATCCGGCACGCCCCATGATTCGTTCAATGGCACCCACACGACCACGCACGGGTGGCTGTAGTCGCGCTCGATCGCCTCGGTCCATTCGCGCACTGTACGTTTAATGGCGGTTCGCGTGAACCGATAGGCGGCCGGCATTTCCTCCCAGACAAGCAGGCCGAGTTTGTCGGCCCAATAGAGGTAACGAGGATCTTCGATCTTCTGGTGCTTGCGCACGCCATTGAAGCCCATCTGCTTGACTAGCTCTACATCGTGCCGTAATGCGTCGTCGTTTGGTGCGGCTAGAATCGTATCCGGCCAATAGCCCTGGTCCAATACCAGCCGAAGCAAATAGGGTCTGCCGTTCAGCACGAACCGATCTCGCACAATCTCAATTGAGCGCAAGGCAGTATACGACTTGCATTGATCCAGGAGCTGCTCCCCGCGTTTCAGGCGGATCTCGGCATCGAGCAATGTGGGTTGCTCGGGACTCCACAAAATTTCGTTGCGAAAGTCATCGATCCCAGGGTCAGATAAGACAATTCGCCGGTTGGCTTCGCCTTCCAGCACCTGGTAAGAGTCGCTTGCTAACACTCGACCGTTGTGGCGCAACTCGATCTCGATTTTGAGGTCGGGCGCCAGCTCTCCCGAAATTCTTGCCTCGAAATCCAGCGCGAAGCCAACCATGTGCGGCGTCCAGCGAATCTTGCCAATATAGGTCGGCGAGACCCGCTCCAACCAGACTGTTTGCCAAATTCCGGTGGTGCGGTGATACCAAATCGAGCGGGGTTCGAGGTGCCAGTCCTGCTTGCCGCGCGGTTTGGTTAGATCCAGCGGATCGTCTTCTACCTGAACGGTGACGGTTTGCTTTTCTGACGGGTTAAGCGCGGAAGTAATATCCGCAGAGAAGGGCGTATGACCACCCTCATGGGTCACAACCTCGCGACCGTTTACCCAAACTCGAGCGTGATAGTCCACTGCGCCAAAGTGCAGGATCGTTCGCCCGCTATCCGGCGTCAATTCAAATTCCCGCTGATACCAGCAAACGCGATGAAAATTGCGGTCGCCGATACCGCTCGTCTTTGATTCGGGAGGGAACGGCACCTGAATTGTCAGCGGCCATTCTTGAATTTCCGCCGGATGCCTGAATTTTTTGTCATCGTCGAAGCGGAATTTCCAAGGTCCGTTTAAATTGGTCCACTGCTGTCTCTCGAGTTGAGGGCGGGGGTATCCGAAGTCCAAATTATTTCCTCCGAGATAAAATTTCGGACTAGTATAACCCACCGTCGCCGCTAAACACGAGATAAAACTTAGACGACGAGCCAGTTCCGCAGATGCTCCGAGCAGGAAGAAGGGTGAGCCGCTTTCATGGGAAGAAGTAGCGCTCCGACGGCAAAATGCCGTGCACAATAAATGCCGATATTATTTTAGCGAGCACTGTAATCAGCTTAGGTTCAGAGTCGAGCCTACTGACGAGCAGGCTCGGCCCGTAAGCCTTTATACTGGCGGGTGATGCTTCTTGGTTATACTGGCCGAGTGATGCTTCTTGGTCGAGGATGATCTCAGCTAGTACCCGCCTCTCGGTTGATTCCGTTGGTGAGACAACGACGCACGAAAGCGAGATGATCAGCCTCTTGATTTAATGCTACGCGAAATTGATCGACCATCTGTTGAATCCCTGCGCCAACGCAATCAACCTCTCCCAGGCATCGTTATCAACCAGCTCAGCGATAAGAATTGCCTCGAGGCATTGTCCAACAGTCGTCCTCGGGTCGGCCAGAACTTTCGGGATACCCTGCGATGCCAGAGCCGAGACATCGGCCGACGGAGTTTCGACGGTAGGATCGGCGCCAAGCCTTTCGATGCCATCCCACAGCAGATGAAAGTGATTGAGCTCTTCGCGACAGATCCGCTCCAGCTCTTGGACGGTAGCGCTGCGGTCGGCGGTGTTGATCGCCTGGGTATTTTGAATCAACGTCTCATACAAACGCGTGCCGGTACGTTCAAATGCGAGGCGTTCGGCGAGTTTGTCGACAAGAACTGTGGCCTTTCACCCTTGCGCCTGCAGCGCCGATTTTGCCATGCCTTTCATGGAGGTTGGCGGCGGCACCGAACCTATGACTTGTCCTTGCCTGATATATTCTGCTCCGAAATCGGCCGGCGTAATTCGAGTCGGCGGGCGAAACCGGGCCTGTTCGGCTCGATTCAATCATTTCCTTGCTTAAGATCGGTGCCGTCCCGATGGCGGTCTTATTCATACCCAGTTCCGTGCTTTCTGTTCTAGCCATGATTTGCTGCTCCTTTCATTTGGGCCATCGCCTAAGCGGCGGTCTTTTTCTCAACCAGTTCAGTCCCGGGCACCCAGCAGTATCCTTGCGCGATGATTTCGGAGGGGGCACCGAACTTATTCAATTGCTGGCGATGACGCACCGATGCCGAATCGGGATCCTCCCGGTCGACGAACGGTGTGCCTTAAGTTCTTAGATGGACCTCTTTATTGAGCACGTCTTTTGACAAACTGGCGATGACTCTCGTAACGGATCGGTTCCGGCAGCTCCTGCGGCAGAACCTCCGCCGGATCGCGATTTTCGATCCGTTGAATAAATCCATCACGAAATGCAGCTGCCCCAGCTCGTAGTCCAGGAAACGCTCCCAAATCGATTTGACTGTGGAATTTGACTGTGGAATTGGTCTCGTATTGTTGGCAGCTCATGTAGTTGTAAACTTCGTTAGCTCGTGCAGCAGTCATTTCTCCAACCAGCTTTCGCTCGGATCGACAATCGATTCATACTGGGTCATGTGCTGTTCTTCGATGGCGAGATTTCGGCGTAAAGCTGGCGTGCCAGCGGGTCGCTGAACATTGGGCCTACCGTCACATAGAAATCGTGAGTTTGGTATTCCCCGGCCACTAGCGTGATGGGCGCCGCGGCCGAGCACTTGTAATAATCGCGCAGGTCGTCCTGAGGAGCGCGATGTTCCTCGGCGGTGGGTCGGCCGGGAAGAATGTCCGTATGGGATTGAAGATATTGTTCGGGTCCTTGCCTTCGGTCCGCTCGTACAAAGCTGAATAGCGATAAAGATGATCGAAATCCTCGAGCAACCCGAATCGATACACCTGAGCGAGATAGGGATCCGGTTCGTGTTGGGCGATGCTGGCGGTCACTTCGATAGCAACCTGCTCGTAACCCAGAGTTATTTCTAAAGGCGACATGTCCGGCGGCAATAACCAGTTCACGGTGGTTTGCTGGAACTGTTCGACTCTTCGAACTTAAGCCAGTGGCAGGAGCAGATTCTCGTTCAAGCGCCCACACAGATGCTTAAACCGTCACTGCTCCGACTCGATCCCATTCATCAGGATGATTCTCACCTTAGTAAACGCATCGTCGTCTAGGTTACTGACGGGAACTCGAACCATATCCCGCCAAGTAAAGCTCATGAGTTGCTCTACAAGGGGCACTCCTTTCTCTCTCATTAGATCAAGCGCCATAATGGCTCCTTTCTTTTTTGAAACGTACTCTGAAACGGAATTAATTAGACGTACAAAGGATGGCAATATGCTTGAGTAGCGAGCAATCCGTATACCAGAAAATTCCTTGCGTCACTGGCGCCTTCGTGTTGCGCGAGACACAAAACGACTTTCAGGTCGCTATGACTGCGACATATACCTAGCGCGATTGCGTGCAGCGGATCGGATTTGCGGAGGTGTATTCCCGTGAGTCGATAGACTTGTTAAGCTGATCGCATGGCAAAAACACATAAAGCGCTGCGCTCGGATGCTTACTTGGCACCTATTGAGATATCCGAGGTGGATGGGATCGCTCTCTCTGCAGAAGAAGTGAATCTTGCAAAGCTCCTAGTTGATAAGCTCGCACGGACTGCGAAGGGCAGCGTGATCGATTTTAGTCGGGCTTCGAAACGGCGCCTGAAACGATCAAGGTCACGAAATCCCAGCTGGTAAGTTTCACCGCCGGTACCCGATCCAGCCCCATAGATCCGACCGCGACTTCAGCTCCTCTCCGCAGAGTTGCCAGCCTAAGCAGATACAATTCGTCCCCTTGTTGCACTTGCATGGATCAATGTTTCGCAGACGTGCGACATTGATCAACCTGCTACGAGGTAAATGCCCGAGCTATGCAGTGGCATAGCCATTGCGTTGTCTGCCTACATTCCCACCGCGTCAACGCTTAATCCCAAGAGTCAGAAACTTAGGACGAAATTTTCAATAAGGAGTGTTTATCTATGGAGAACCAACAAAGCGAAACCGCCGCTGGCGTAAGCGACGGCGGCGCAATCAATAAAGTAAAGAGTGAGGCTGCCGCAGTGGCGCAGGATGTGAAGCGGCAGGGTCAGGAACAATTCGAAGCGCGTAAACAGACGGCGGCGAATCAAACTGAAAAGCTGGCTGGTGTTGTGGACCGAATTTCAGAGGAGCTCAAAGATCAGAATCAAGAATCGTTGGCTGATTACGCAGGTCAGTTGGCAGGCAGTATGAAGGATTTCGCCGAAAGTTTGAGGCAGCGGAATCAACAATCCGACGCTTTTCTTAATGGGGAGTGTAGCCGTTGGCATAGCGCTTTCGAGGTTTCTGAAGGCATCGACCCAGCGTAGCGGCGCCGGCCGCTACGACGGATCTGAGTTCTACCGCTCGAGCCAATCGGCCGTGCAACCGATTACCTTTGAGTCGCGGCCGTCGGTCATATCCGAATCAGCTACGACAACACCGTCGTCAACAGCGGACAGCCCGTCTTTTGCTGACGATCTGGAGAAAGGAGTTTGATCATGGCAAAACAACCGCCATTTCAAGCTACGCCGGCAACGGAGTCAGCTCGCGTCGACCGGGAACCCGATTCGACAGCCGGCCTGCTAAGTCGTCTCATGGGGGAGGTGTCGACGCTGTTTCGCAAAGAGATAGCCCTGGCAAAGGCAGAAGTATCCGAAGCCGCTTCAGAAGCAAAGGCCGGAGCCATCAGCCTGGTAGCTGGCGGCGCAATTGTTTTCGCCGCTATTCTCGTCCTGCTTGGCGCGATTGTCCTGCTGTTAGCCGAAAGGATGGAGCCTTGGTTGGCAGCTCTTATCGTCGCCGTGGTGGTAGGGGTCATTGGCTTTGTGATGATCCAAAGCGGCAAGAAGAAGTTGGATCCATTGTCTTTCAAGCCTGAGCGGACTCAGGATGCGCTGCGCAAAGACAAGGAGATGGTTCAAAGGAGGGCGTCGTGAGCGACTTAAATAACACAAGCAACCTCAGAGATGATGCGCGCAAAGATCCGGCAACCCTGGAACGAGAGATCGACCAGACCCGGGCGAACATGGACCGGACGCTCGGCGCCTTGGAACGCAAGTTTTCGCCGGGTCAACTGTTAGATCAGGCGATGGAATTCGCTCGAGAGAATGGCGGAGAGTTCGCAAACAATCTCGGCCGGTCAGTGAAAGAGAACCCGGTGCCGGCGTTATTAACCGCAGTGGGAATCGCCTGGATGGTCGCTTCGAGCAATCGACCCAAACCGTCGCTCGCTGATGCTTACGACGACCGCTATGCACGCGACGATCTCAACGCCAGCGGTTTCGATGATACAGGCTATGAGGACGATGCAGGCGATCAGAAGGAAGGATTAACCGATAAAGCGCAACGCCTCAAAGCCTCTGCCGAGGGAAGCTTGAGTGACGCAGGGCAGCGGGTGAAGTCCGCGGCGGAGCGAGCTCGACAGAAGCTGGCAAGCACTAAAGATACGGTGTCAGCGGGACTGAGAAGAAGTTCAGGCACTGCACAACTCCAAACGCAACGCGTGCGCGAGGGTTTTAACAGTCTCCTCACTGAACAGCCGCTGCTCCTGGGCGCTCTGGGGATTGCTGTAGGAGCTGCCATCGGCGCTGTTTTGCCGGCGACTGAACAAGAAGATCGGCTGTTCGGTTCGGCGCGCGACAAAGCCCTCTCCGAGGTCAAGCAGCGTGGGACCGAGACGTA
>JAJONK010000331.1 GCA_021323355.1 Deltaproteobacteria bacterium | reverse complement strand
GGATAACCCGGCGCTGCGGTAACCGTGGTGCCGATCGCGGTGGCGCCCAGGTTCACACATTGCAGCATTTGCCTCACGCTGGCGAGTCGTTCCGCTTCTTCCCCGATCGTCGTGCCCCAGCCGTGAAACTCGGACCCCAGGGACATCGGGACGGCGTCCTGTAGGTGGGTGCGGCCCATCTTGAGCACCTTGTCGAATTCCCGGGCCTTGGCGAAGAAGGCCGCCTGAAGTCGTCGCAGCGCCTCCATATAACTTTCCAGTCGGAGAATCAGCCCGAGGTGGAAGGCAGTCGGATAGACGTCATTCGTGGACTGGCCGAAGTTCACATGGTCATTGGGGTTGACGTACTGGTACTCGCCCTTTTGGTGGCCGAGACTTTCGAGCGCGAGATTTGCGATGACTTCGTTGGCGTTCATGTTGGTCGACGTACCCGCGCCGCCCTGAATGAAGTCCGTAATGAACTGATCGAGCATCTCACCCGCAATCAACCGATCGCAGGCGCCGATCGTGATATGGAAGTTCTCCTTGCCTCTTAACGTCTGGATACCGTAGTACGCGTCGGCCGGTACCTCGCGGTCGCCGAGAAAATCATGCTCGATTCTGAATTGGTTGGGCGCCATAGCCTTCCTCTCGATCTACCGAAGTGTTTAAGCCGCGATACGCGCCAATCACCCAATCGCCAGCATCCAAGGCACTCCGATCAACTAATCACTCGATTTATTTACCTGCCTCGTTGCGCTCGGTTGAGTCTATTTAACTACAAGATTGAGTTTTTCGGCCAGGTCGCGGTTCACGAGACCTTGCAGCGTCATGCGCAGGTCGGGCCGTGTGTCCATGAACCTGCGCAGGTTTGGAAGCGACCAACGCATGTAACGTGCGGGTTCGGTGAAGGTTACTTCCACGGGCGATGGTTCGCCGGTGAGGGCCAGCGCAGTGCCGATGATGTGGCCCGGCGTCAGCGCGCCGATGCGCTCGCCACGACTGTGGACGTCTGCAGTTCCGGTGATCGGAATGCTCAGAGACGACACCGGCTCTCCTTCGGTTATGACTCTCACGAGTGACAGTGAAACGAACTCGCGGGGACGAAGCGAGCGGAATCCCAGATCATAGAGCTTTTGCTCGTCCTGGGAGAGCACTACCGGACGTCGCTCGAGGTAGAGACGCGCGATCTGATAGAGATTGATGGCGGTAAATACGAGTGCCCAAAGAACCGGTGGCCAGAGCACGGTACCCTGAAGAAGGAAGTACGGGATATTGGTGAGCGCGGCGGCAACGGCAAACCAGCGCAGCCACAGGATGTCGCGCACCGAATACGCCGCCAGCATCAGGATATTCGAGAAATGCACCAGATAATCTATAGCGTGCATATTTATCTAGTCTCCTTGCTTTTGATTGCTCAAGATCGTGATCCGCTTTCCCCATCCAGTAAGTTATCCTGGATTACGGGCAGCCACAGCCTTTCGATCTGCCGAAGTTATTTAGGGCGATTCCGCTGTTCACCGAATCGCCAGCATCCAAGGGACCCCGATGACGAGAAATACGGCAAAAAAGATCACGCCGAAAATCGCGCCCAGGCGCCAGTAGTCGGCGGCCGGCAGATACCCACTGCCATAGTACACCGGGCTTGGACCGCTCGCGTATGGCGTGATGATGCCCATGATGCCGAGCTGCAAGCACAGACCGAGAGCGAGCGTATGCATGTTGACTCCGGGAATCGTCGATGCGACCGCGAGCAGCACCGGAATCATCGCGGTAACATGGGCCGTGACGCTGGCAAATAAATAGTGGCCGAAAAAATTGATCAGCAGCAGCAACGCAACCGCGACTGCCGGCGGAGTGTCGGTCAGTTGACTGGCGACGGTCTCGGCAAACCACTTCACAAAACCCACCCGAGTGAGGCCATCGGCAAGCGCGATCAAGGTCGCGAACCACGCCAATGTGTTCCAAGCCGCGGAATTTTTTATGATGTCATCCCAGCTCACCACGCTGGTCACCAGCATCAATGAGATGATGATGAGCGCAGCGGTGGTGGCGTTCACTTCATCCCCTCGAAAGATCCACATCACCAGAGCGATCACGACCAGTACCGCCAGTGTAATCTCCCGCTTTGTAAACCCTCCCATTTTCTCCAGCTCCTTGGCCGCCCAGCTCTGAACCTCGGTCCCCTCCTTCACCTCGGGGGGATAGATCCAGTAGGCCAGCAGAGGCAGTGATGCGAGGAGAAGGATGCCGACGGGAGCGAAGTATTTAAACCAGTCGAGCCAGGCGATCTCGATCTTCGCGGTCTTTCGCACCAGCTCGACGGCGAGCAGGTTGGGCGCGAGGGCGGTGAGAAACATCGAGCTGGTTATGCAGGTCGCCGCGATCGCCACCCACATAAGATAGGAGCCCATACGCCGCATGGACGGGTCGTCGGGTTTCGAACCATAGAGCGGCGGCAAATTCTTAATAACCGGATAAATCGTGCCGCCGCTGCGCGCGGTGCTGGAAGGAGTGAACGGCGCCAGAACCGTGTCGGCAATCACCACCGCGTAGCCGAGAGTCAGCGTCTTTCGCCCCATCGCCTTTACCAGCATCAGCGCGATGCGCCGGCCAAGCCCGGTCTTTTCATACCCAAGAGCAAACATGAACGCGCCGAAGATCAGCCAGACCGTGCTGTTGGAGAAGCCCGAAAGCGCCCAGCTCAAGGAGGCGTTAAGCGCGTTAAAACCCGGCTTCGCAAGTTGCTCCGGCGAGTAGAGAACGTACTCGGAAAGTCGCGCGACCAAAGTCACGGCGATCAACCCGATAGCGCCACCGGGCAAAGGCTCGAACATCAGACCGACGATTACTCCGGCAAAGATGGCGAAGTAGTACCACGCGTACTGTGGCAGCCCCGCCGGCGCAGGGATGAGCGCAATAATGAGCGCCACGACAATCGGCGCGAAATGTTTCCAGGTGATTTTTTTGGAGCTCTCTTTTTTGGCGCTAACGGCGGGTGTCACCGGTATTGTTTCTACCTTACTCATCTGAGTCTCCTTTGTGCACTTGCGCAGGTGTTAGAGCTAGAAATTGCAGATCATTTCCATCCCACTGAGACCATTTTACGTCTGAGAAACGCGATCTGTGTCGCCAGCGGCAGGTTCTTCGGGCAAACGTCGTGGCAGGCCATCAGAGACATGCAGCCGAAGACGCCGTCGTCGTCGCCAATCACCTCGAAATAGTCGTCATCGTTGCGCCGGTCGCGCGGATCGAGACGGAAGCGCGCGATCTTGTTGAGCCCCACCGCGCCGACGAAATCCTCGCGCATACGCGCCGTGCCGCAACCGGCAACGCAGCAGCCGCACTCGATGCAGCGGTCGAGCTCATAGATCTTTTCCGCCAGTTCCGGCTCCATCCTTTCTTCCAGCCGGCGCAGATCCGGTTCCTGCTCCTTCATGTGCAGCCAGGTCTCCAATCGCTCGCTCATGCCGCGCATCCATTTGCCGGTATCCACCGACAAGTCGGCGATCAGCTCGAATACCGGCAGCGGCGCCAACGTAATCTCGGGCCCCAAATCTTTCGTCAACGTGCGGCAGGCCAGCGTCGGGCTGCCGTTAATCATCATGCCGCAGCTGCCGCAGATGCCGGCGCGGCAGACGAAGTCGAACTCCAGGGACGGGTCCTGTTTCTCGCGAATCTCCATTAGGGCGATGAACAGCGTCATCTGTTCAGCTTCCTCGATCTCGTACGTCTGCATGCGCGGCATGCTTCCCGGCTCCTGCGGGTTGAAACGAAGAACGCTGATCTTCAGCTGGCGGGCAACGGCTTCAGTTGGCATTTTGAATCTCCTTGAATTAAAACTTAGGTTCAATCGCGCTTCGCGCTGCGTTCAACCGGCGCTGCAGCGCCTCCGTTCAATCCCCCGGATCGAGTCCGGGGTCCATTCAAGCTGGTTCTCACATTCCCGGAGTGATCATTTCTTCGGGCTTGATCCACTTCTCGAAATCTTCCGCTTTCACCAAGCCAAGCGCCAAAGCGGCTTCTTTGAGCGTAGTGCCCTCGGCGTGCGCTTTTTTGGCTATCTTGGCGGCGTTGTCGTAACCGATGTGCGGATTGAGCGCAGTCACCAGCATCAAGCTTTTTTTCATCAGTTCGTCGATGCGCGCGAAGTTAGGTCGGAGGCCGGCAATACAATGCTGCGTGAAGCCCTCGACTCCCTTGGCCAAAAGCTTGGCCGAGTGAATGAAGTTGTGGATGATCAGCGGCTTGAAGACATTGAGCTCGAAGTTGCCGCTGGCTCCGCCGATGTTAATAGCGACATCGTTGCCCAACACCTGGGCGCAGATCATCGTCAGCGCCTCACTCTGGGTCGGGTTGACTTTGCCTGGCATGATGGAGCTGCCCGGCTCGTTCTCCGGGATGCTGATTTCGCCCAGGCCCGCTCGCGGGCCTGAGGCCAGCCAGCGCACGTCGTTGGCGATTTTCATCAGAGAAGAGGCCAGTGTCTTGAGCGCTCCATGGGCGAACACCAGGGCGTCATGACCGGCCAGGGCCTCGAACTTGTTAGGGGCGCTGACGAAGGGCCGCTTGGTGAGCGCGGCGATCTTGCTTGCGGCTTTGTCAGCGAACTCGGGATGAGTGTTCAACCCGGTGCCCACTGCCGTGCCGCCCAACGCGAGTTGGTAAAGATGGGGCAGCGTTGCGTCAATGCGCTGCAGGTTGTTCTCCAGCATCTGGGCCCAACCCGAAATCTCCTGACCGAGACTTAGCGGCGTAGCGTCCATTAGATGAGTACGGCCGATCTTGATCACGTCAGCGTTGGCCTGGGCCTTATCATCCAGGTTCTTCTTTAGATCCTTGACCGCCTCCATGACGCTGTCCAAAACCTCCACTGCAGCAATATGCATGGCGGTTGGAAAGGTGTCGTTGGAGCTTTGCGCTTTGTTGACGTCATCGTTGGGATGGATTGGTTTTTTGCTCCCCATCACACCGCCGGCAATCTCGATCCCCCGATTGCTGATGACCTCGTTGACGTTCATGTTGGTCTGGGTTCCCGATCCGGTCTGCCAAATCACCAGCGGAAAATGCTCGTCGAGATCGCCGGCGATGACTTCATCGGCGACCTTACTGATCAGATCGCCTCTCTCCCGGTCCAAAAGCTTGAGCTCGACGTTCGCCATGGCAGCGGCCTTTTTCAG
>JAJONK010000330.1 GCA_021323355.1 Deltaproteobacteria bacterium | reverse complement strand
CTTGACAGGCTCATTGCCGTGATTAGGTTTTTCGTAAGTGATCTTTTCTCGGAAGGAGGAGAAGTTATGAAAAGCTTGGCACCGTGGAATCAATATCAAGAGCTCACTCGCTGGCATCGAGATATCGATGATCTCTTCCAGCGTTTTTTCAGCGGCGAGCGGGAGATAAGCGATCAGTTGCCGACTACCCGCTCGATGCCGGCAATGGAGGTATTTGAAAGGGAGGGACAGTACGTTATCCGAGCCGATGTCCCGGGTATCGATCCCAAGGAGGTTGAGGTATCGATCCTGAATGATGCTCTCACAATCAGGGGCGAGCGTAAAAACTCGCACGAAGTAAAAGAAAAGGAATCCTACTACAGCGAAGCTGCCTACGGCAGATTTGAGCGTAGACTGGCGCTTCCCAAAGGGATTGATCCGGAAAAGATAACGGCGCGATTTGAAAATGGAGTTCTCGAGGTTTCGGTGCCGTTGCCGCAACCGGTAAGCGGGAGGAAAGTTCAGATTGAAATCGGTGGCGATCAGCCGAAACAAATCAAAGCGGCGTGAGTCTGCATTGGATTAGAAAGAGAGAACCTTCTGCGGGTTCTCTCTTTCTAATGTGATATAGTGCATCAAGCTGCGTTCCTCCTGAGATTCAGGTTCGCATCATTCATCTATCCGCACCGATTATTTGCTAACCCGTGCAGCCCGGGCTCCGGAACTCCTGCAAGAGTCCCTCTTCCTCATGAATCCGACGACGCCGTCGTCTTAGAATAATGCGTTAAGAACATTCCTTTTACTATCCGATACGTACTCTGTTGTTTATAATGTCTTCATGCAGGCGCTGTAACGTCCTGCGCAGGTCGGGCCGAAGCATGGACGAGAACAAAGGAAACGAGTTGAAGGTGGCACAATTGGAGCAAAAAAATAAACCGATCGCGGATCTCGGGTGGCAGTTGGACGAGTGGCTGCGCAGCCGCAGCGACTATGTCAACGCAGATCAGTTCGCGGGGATACTGCGCACCTTGCTGAAACTTGCGCAGGACGACGCCGAACGCGGAGATCTGAAGATCTTAAACCGAACACTGCAGGAGCTGCGTCACGCCTTTAGAATTTTCGCGCCTTACCGGCACATGCGCAAGGTCAGCATTTTTGGTTCGACACGGGTGCAGGAGAGTGACCCCTATTATGGTTTGGCGCGTCAAATGGGCGAAGAGCTGGCGCTAGCGGATTTCATGGTGATCACCGGCGCCGGCCCGGGCATCATGCAAGCCGGCCACCAGGGAGCGGGCCGAGAAAAGAGCTTCGGCGTCAATATCCGGCTGCCTTCGGTTCAAGATGCCAACCCGTTCATCCGCAACGATCCAAAGCTTATGAACTTCCATTTTTTCTTCACGCGCAAGCTCATGTTCGTCAAAGAAGCCGACGCTGTTGTGATCTTTCCCGGTGGATTTGGCACCCATGACGAGCTTCTGGAATCGATCACCCTGGCGCAAACCGGCAAAACTCAGCTCGTGCCGATCATCTTGATGGATTTGCCCGATGGCACCTACTGGTCGCGTTGGGTAGAATTTCTCCGCGATGACGTGATGAGCCGCGGATATATCAACGAGCGAGAGATGACCTTCTTCCGAATCCACACCAGCGCTGCGGCGGCGGTTGACGAAATCACCAAATTCTACCGCAACTTTCATTCGTACCGCTTCGTTAAGCACGAGCTGGTGATTCGCGTGAATCACCCGCCTTCAGCCAACTTGATCGATCGGCTCAACCGCGATTTCAAGGATATCGTCATCGGCGAAGTCCGGCAGACCGAGCCCCTCTCGGCCGAAAGCAACGACGCCAATACGCTTCACCTGCACCGGCTCCTGATGCGTTTCAATCGCGAAGACTACGCGCGCTTACGCCAGATGATCGACGTCATCAATGATGACAAGTCAACGTCTCAGGGGTGATCGATTCACCGTTTGCGACGATTGCTTATCGCGTTCTTGGATGATTAATCCTCATCACTGATTAAAGCTGTGCCGCGCATAATCTAGCGCGTCGCGATCTTTGCGCTGCAGCGTGATACTATGCGAACTTTGCCGTGGCGGTCATAGCGACTCGACCGTCCGAGTCTAACGCCCACAATTCCGCCTCATGCCCATCCTTTGCCGGAGTGCCGGCAATGGTAAACTTTCCGGTATCGTAAATCTGCCGCGCGCTCTTGAAGTCGAAGGATTTAAGTTGTCGCCCCGGCAGCTCTTTGCGACACATCTCCATCAGCAGCTGTGAGACCAGAGAGCTCTGCACCACCAGGCCGGGAAGCTTTTCAACCTTGGTGACATAATCGCGGTCATAGTGGATGCGATGACAATTGAACCGAATTGCCGAAAAGCGAAACAGCAAAGGCGGATTTGGCTCGATCGTCTCCAGCCAAGTCGCTTGCGTCGGTACTGTAGGAACAGCCGAAGGCGCGGCTTCTGCTCTCGCCTCGCTGAGCATCACCATATCACGCTCTTCGACAACGGCGTGGCCGCGGCTGTTGGAGATGCTGTTGCGTTCAATCACGGTAACCATCGCGCCATTCGGCCCATCATCGATGCGGATGTCGGCGATTTCGGTGACCCGGGTAATTTCGTCACCGATCCGTAACGGTTCTTGAAAGGACACCCGTGTGCCGCCAATGCGCCGGCGCGGCAAGGGGATCGGCGGAACGATGCCGCCCCCCGAGGCTTGTCCGTCGGTGCGCATCTGCGAAGGACGATGAGAAGCGGGAAAGAACGCTCCGTACCACCCCGGCGGAATCGCCGCGCCTTTTTCCAGAGGCGGATTCTCCTGACCCAAAGTGGCGGCGAACTTCAACATCGCTGAAGCGGTCACCACATCTGTGGCAGTCTCACGTTTACCGATATAGCTCTTGAAACTCTCCAATGACTCAGCCATCGCGATCACCTCCTGATTGTTCTAATTAGGCGGAGACTAATCCGTCATGGTTTGAGCTGTCAAGACAACGGAGCGCAACTTCGCCGGTTTAGATGAGGACGGCCTTCGATGCCTGAGAGAATTGTTGGAACTAAATGCGCGACCCCGCAATCATATCGGAACGAAACTATCTGCCGATATGAACGGGTTCGAAGCCAATTCTGAAGTGATTTATACGCAAATCGTTATGTCGCAAGATTCTGTGAATCTGATGGCGCTACTTGAATTAGATAAAGCAAGACGCGCCTATGCTATATCTGAAGGCCGATGTCGAAAGTGGCTGCGTAACCTTGACCGCTTTGCACAGGTGAGAGCATTAGTTGGCCGCCACCGTTGCGGAACAGGCCATCGCGGTGATTTTTCACCGTGCGTGGCCCTTTGCCGGAGTATGGGGATTGCGCATGGATCCGATCCGTTAACGCATCATCGAAGTAAAGCTGCGATGTTAATTCCTGACCTTTTCCGGACTTGTCGTTAGCACGAACTTTGAAATGGATATGTACTGTTCTGCCCGGATACCATCCCGGATAGATCGTGGTGAACTGTGTGCCGCCGTCGGCCTGCGTAACTTGATATCCGCGCAAAAAATTTTTCGCGGTGGTGCTCTGAGATCCAGGCTCGTTGACGGCAGAGTAAACTCCGATAGCGTCACACTGCCAGATATCGACGATGGCGCCGGATACGGGATTGCAACCAGCGCCGCGAATTGCAGAAACGTGGAACGTCAAGCGCAGCGGCACGCCTGACTTGACGCTACCATCTGACGGGTCGACGCGGATATCCGAGCGCTCTAGGCGCTCGTCGACAAAGAACGGTCCTTCGGTCTGCTTTGGAGTAAGGATACAGGCAGGCAGCGTGCCGTCCTTTGACCTAGTCGAGGCGGAATAAACATTGGAGCGGCCGGCAACCATCGTTGCCCCGGCGGCGCCGAGCAGAATCAGCGCGCGGCGGCGACTGATCAGTGAAGCTGATGCACCGTTTTGGCTCATGGTCGAATGCTAGCAAGCGCGCATGGCTGTCGCAAATACTCGGTTCTTAGATTTGCCAAGCTGATCGCGCCGCTTGTTTTCGCTTTGCCCAACACGATTGAGTTAGGACATTGTGGTAGTATAAAAATAGCCGGGTGCGCAACTCGTCTGAATCAATCATTAGGAGTTTCGATGTC
>JAJONK010000329.1 GCA_021323355.1 Deltaproteobacteria bacterium | reverse complement strand
CGTGCGCGAAGCCGGCCGGAGCTTCCCCCCTTCCGTAACGGGCTCGTTCGGATGCGTGAGGATCACCGATGCGGGCCGCACCAGCTCATTCATCGCATGGGCGCCGGAAAAGAAGATTCCCGGGTTCGGTCCGAGATTCAGCACGGCGAGGTTTGCCTTGTGATACTCGTTCACGACCGTCTTCATCTCGGAATGAATGCCGGTGTCTCCCGAAAGGTAGGCGGTCAGTCCATTGGTGAACTTGACGACGAAGCCCGTGGCGGGGCCGTATTCGAAGACGACGCCGTCCGCCTTCGCGGCTGCGCGTTGAGCCTCCGAGAGTAAGGCAGGCGGGGCGTTGTTCACGTGCGAGGCGTACACGATGGCAATTTCCACGCCCTGCGATGCATTGGCCGCCCTCGCAACGAAAACACCGCCGAGGTCCGTTTGCGAGCTGCACACCGTCTCGACCGGCACGGTGGTGGCGCCATCGGTTTGCGGGCAGAAGCCTATCGGCTTGCCCCCGCGCATGCCCTGAACCTTGGTGCTCACGAACCCGCTCATGGCGCGTGTCATCACGAGCGCCGCGTTCTTCGCCGCGGCGACCTCGGCGGTCGTGGAATTCGGCGTAGCCACCCGTTCCGAGTTCGCGCACGTCCCGGCACCCGGCGCCTTGAGCTTCTGATCGCCGACGTGATCGCCGTGCATGTGGGTGAGCAGGACGAGATGGATCGTGCCCAGACGCGGATCGTCGCCACCGGTCACGTTGTGCGCCGAGTCGTACAGGAAGCGCACGCCCGTCGGATCCTCAAAAACGATCGCGCGATCGTTCGCGCACAGCTCGCCCGGGTGCGACCCGACCGGAGTGATTTTCACGTTCTGAGCGCTGGCCGGAGCTACGGCCAAAAGGAATGCGAGGGTTGCGCCTGCGTGTGCAGCATTCATGTTTTGCTCCTCTGGTCTGGTGATTCGGATGCGATCATTCGATAGACGTACACTCCAAGAGCTAGGTTGCAATCTACCGCTCCACGAAGAAAAGAACGAGAGCCATAACCAAACCGGCTGCCCAAACGCCGCGGGAAAAACAGCAGCGTACCCAAATGCCGCAAGGCGGATAAAGGCCCAGGTCGGGCCGGTCAACCTGCCAAAGAAAACTGCGTTGCCAAGACGAAACAAAGCACGCCCATAGCAAGCAGGACCCATCGAGCCATAACAACGGCGCTCGTCGGGGATTTCGGTAACCATGACTTTCTTTGCAGCCTAACGTGTTGCTCTGCGGCGGGCCAGCGTAGTGCAAAAGCCGGTGCGCCACTGGTTGCCCGTCCGCAGCAGCAAATGGTTAGGCGACTTTGCGTGTGGCGGAAATGATGATCCATGCCGCTGCAACCAAAATGCGCAGTGGTCCAAGCATCCACGCGACACAGAAAGGAGCTCGTCAATCACCGCGCGGCCCGCACTTTGAAAAGCGCAGGCACGATTCCGTAGAGCACAAGTACCGCTCCAATAACCACGACTGATGCGTGTCTTCGATAGGCGGGCTTCTTGAGACTTACCCAAACGCCGGCCACGAAAAGCATTAACGGAATGACACCGAACAGGAAAGAAATATGGCGCCGGAAATTGGATCGACCATGATCTAGTCGCCCAACGTCTCGCTCAGCTGCGCTGTTCTGCGTTGGCTGCAGCGCCTTGTTAGGCGCAGCAACCCCCGAATCGGTGTGCTAGATTGAAGAAAGAAAGTAGAAATTTTCAGTAGTCAAGCAACGAGCACTCAGTAATTCAAGCTGATCGTCATATCTACGTCTCGCCCGTCGTACGAGAAACTGGCAGCGCGGAACGAAGGAGCGCTCAAGAAGGCTTTTGCGTCGTTTGAGAAACCGTAGCCCTCCGTTGGGACCCCCAGCAGGTTAGTGTCTAGCTTGCCGTTCATATTCTCATCATGAACAACGGCAAGCGCATACGTTCCCGGCGGAATGTCTTCGAAGTCACAGCGCGCCTGCGCATCCTTGATTTTTATCATCATGATATTGGTGGCGGAGTGCAGAAACTCGGTAGGGAAGCCGGCTGGCGATTCGAAAAGAGCGCAAGCTACGGCCCCAGTGCTGTTTCTGATGCTGAGAATCTTCACGTGAATTCCGGGGCATGATGACTGTGAAAAGGCGATGGCGGCCGGATTCGCAAACACCAAGACTGCACACAATGCTACGCATCGAACTCCCGTGGAGGCCACCGCGGACTCCCGAACGATTGACGCATTCATGATTTTCCTCTCAGCTGCCGCATAACCGGAATGGATGGCAGCGGAACCCAGGGTTACTTCATCGGATCAGCCTAACGCTTTGGGTGAGAGGCGCGGTCCGCCGCGTCATGTGCCGCTGTCCGAAGATCTGTATCAAGCCGATTGTTAGCTCTCATGTGGGCAAGCGTCGCGCCATTAATTCAGAGTTCGAGGCGATTGAGCGCAACAAAGCGGGTGGGCCTTTTTGGACAGCCTGCTTCATGCTCGCGTCAGCGGCCGATACTTGATTCGATGCGGTTGTTCCGCTGCCGCTCCCAGCCGCTGCTTGCGATCCGCTTCATACTCCGAATAATTGCCATCAAACCAAACGACTTTGCTGTCGCCTTCGAATGCCAGAATATGGGTCGCGATCCGATCGAGAAACCAGCGATCGTGGGAAATTACCACAGCGCAGCCGGCGAAATTCTCCAGTGCCTCCTCCAGAGCGCGCAACGTATTAACATCCAGATCGTTGGTCGGCTCGTCGAGCAACAAAACGTTGGCGCCCCCTTTCAACATTTTTGCTAGATGGACCCGATTGCGTTCGCCGCCGGACAAGTTTCCGACTTTCTTTTGTTGATCGGTTCCTGAGAAATTAAACCGCGCCACATAGGCGCGCGAGTTCATCTCGCGCGCGCCGAGCTTCAGTAAATCCCCGCCGCCAGTGATTTCCTCCCAGATCGATTTTTCCGGATCGAGGATTCGGCTCTGATCGACGTATCCAAGGACCACCGTTTCACCGATGCGAATCGTGCCGCTGTCGGGTTGCTCCTGCCCTGTAATCATCCGAAACAAAGTCGTCTTGCCGGCGCCGTTCGGACCGATGACGCCGATGATGCCGCCAGGAGGGAGCGAAAAGCTCATATCGTCGACCAGCAGATGATCGCCATACGCCTTGGAAACTCCTGCCGCTTCGATCACGGTGTTGCCCAGGCGCGGCCCGGGCGGAATGTGAAGGTCTAGATCTTCGCGGCGCTTCTGCGACTCCTGCTCAAGCAGCGCATCATAGGCATTGATGCGCGCCTTGCCCTTGGCCCGCCGCGCCTTCGGCGACATACGAATCCACTCGAGCTCGCGCTGCAGCGTCTTTTGCCTTTCGCTTTCGGATTTTTCCTGCCGGCGCAGACGTTCCTGCTTCTGTTCCAACCACGATGTGTAATTCCCTTGCCATGGAATACCCTGGCCGCGGTCGAGCTCAAGAATCCAACCCGCGACATTGTCGAGAAAATAACGGTCGTGGGTCACCGCGATGACGGTTCCGGGATAACTCTGCAGGTGATGCTCAAGCCACGCCACGGACTCGGCATCCAGGTGATTGGTGGGCTCATCGAGTAAAAGAATATCGGGCTTCTGCAAAAGCAAGCGGCACAACCCGACCCGGCGACGCTCGCCGCCGGAGAGCACCTTGACCGGCGTCTCCGGAGGCGGGCAGCGCAGAGCATCCATGGCCATCTCCAAACGCGCATCAAGGTCCCATGCGTCCTGATGATCGAGCTTCTCCTGCACCGCACCCTGGCGCTCGAGCAGCGTGTTCATTTCATCGTCGGACATCTCTTCCGCGAACTTGGCGCTGATCTCTTCAAACTCTTTCAACAGATCGACGGTCTCTTGGACGCCTTCTTCGACAACTTCGCGCACGGTACGCGCCTCGGCAATCAATGGTTCCTGCTCAAGATAGCCAATCGTGTAGCCCGGCGAGAGGATCGCCTCGCCGTTGAAATCCTTGTCAACTCCAGCGAGTATGCGCAGCAGCGAGGATTTGCCAGAACCGATCTTGGCGCCGTAGAAATAGGAGAGATAAATATCTTTCAGGACGGCCTTCTTATCGTAAAACTTACTGACGCCGACCATCGAATAGATGACCTTATTGGGTTCCGTGCTCATTGTGTAAATCATTTCCCTTGAAAGTGGGTTTTTCAAGCTAGCCTGTCAAATTGGATTGTGCAAGAAATAGTCAACCGGCTGCGATGACGTTATGGGGACAAACCTGAAATTCGGGCTGCTGCTACCGCATTTCTGCGAGCATGCATCGGTGGCCAATTGCCTTGAAGGCGCGCAACGCGCGGAGACCTATGGCTTCGACTCTGTCTGGGTGCGGGATCACCTGGTGTTCGAACCGCATGGTATCGAGGGCAGCGACAATACTCACATTGAAGGCTTGTTGCTGCTTTCGGCGATTGCCGCTGTGACAAACAGCATATCGCTCGGGACTTCGATGGCGATTTGCCATCGCAACCCGATCTACCTAGCGCAACTCTTTGCCGGCTTGAGCGTGATTTCGCGCGGCCGCGTCATCATGGGCATCGGTTTGGGCGGATTCCCACACGAGTTTGCCGCGGCAGGTTACCCGACCGCTATCGACCAACGCGCCGAGTTGGTTAGAAGCAACGTGCAGATTTGCCGGCGGTTGTGGGCTGGTGAAAGGGTCTCTTTTAAAGATGAGTATTTCCAGTTTGCCGACGTCGCGCTAAAGCCCTGCCCGGTTCGCCCTATTCCAATCTGGTACGGCGGCGGCACACCGGCCGCCTGCCGGCGCGCGGTGGAGTACAGCGACGGCTGGATGCCGGCACGAACCACTCTGGCGACTTTCGAAAAACTCATCAGTTATTTGCGAGAGCTCTGTCGAAACGCGAACAGACCGATGATCAGCGCGGCGGTGATGCCGTTTACCAGCGTCGATAGGGAGCGCAACATCGCGCTGAGCAAGATGAGCATCGAGTCATTGCTGCGAGAGGCCAACAAGTTTCCAACCTGGGTTAAACCGCCGAGCGGCACATTTGCAAAGCTCGACGACATTCGCGGTTTGATTCTGGCGGGAACCCCCGCCGATATCGTGCGCGAGTCGCGCGCTTACGAAGAAGCGGGCGCCGATCACATCGTTTATGATCTGCG
>JAJONK010000328.1 GCA_021323355.1 Deltaproteobacteria bacterium | reverse complement strand
TCGGTTTCACCAAATACAGCCTTGGGCCCCGGCTGCGCCGAGTAGCGGATACGAACTTGATCTTGCTCGAGGTCAACCTCGGCGCGGCGTTGTGTTTGGGCGTGTGCGTGGCCGTTGTCCATTAGATAATTGCGCAGCAGTAGTTCCCCATCCTGATATTCCTGTTCCTTGAAAATTTCGCCGCGCGTGACGGGAAGTTTCTCCGGCAAACGCGGATCATCTTGCTCCGTCGGCCCGGTCTCGATCTCTACCACGACCTGCGAGATGACCACCGGACGATTTTCTTCCACGAAAACTCGCGGGCTGACGAGACCCCGGATCTCATCGACCGCGAGATCGTGAGTAATCCGGCTTCGGAAATATCCCTCTGCTTCATAGAACCGGCGCAATCGGACCAGGTCGGTCGCGAACGTGACAGGGTCGAAGAGTGGCCGCTCTTCCCAAAACCGGTACCAGGGACGTGATTGCGAGATCATTTCCGCCATAACTTGGCTATCGGAAAAATGGTCGTTGCCTGAAATCTCGATTTTATCGACCTGCCACTCGCGGCTCGGGTCGAGCGCTTCGACTTGAATGGCGGAAGCGCGGCACGTCAACAGCAGCCACATCGCCAGTGCAGAGAACAGAGATGCTGTGAATTTCATTCCAAGGTTCGTCTAAGCTTCCATTATTTCTGCCTCAGCTCAATAGGCGTTCGTCAGCTGTGCCGGAACTCTCGGGATCTCATCTTTTCACCTGGAGCATGAAGACTCTAGTTAGGAACCAATCGTCCAAAGGGTCAGCAATGACGGCGGGACTACGGTAAGCGGATCGTATTATTTTACTTCGACTTGATGCCCCGGCTGGTGATCGCTCCCGGCACAGCCGATGGAGTTATTCCCGGTAAGCGATCGTACTGAGTAAAGCGTTTTCGGCTTGGCGTGAGTCGAGGCGTGTGTGCTGTACCACGATCGGCACGTCGGATTCGATGACGCTGGCAAAATCGGTAGCCGGCGGAATTTTTTCCGGATCCCTCAAATCGTTAAACCGCACGTGCTTTGTCCGGCGCGCCGCCACTGTAACCGCGTAAGGGCCGGCAGGTTCGCGATCAGAGAAGAAGATGGTGATGAGGACGTGAGCATCCTGATCCGCGGTGTTGAGCAAGCAGACGGTCTCATGGCTGCTGAATTCAGGTTCGGGACCGTTGCTCCAGCCGGGAATATAGCCCTCCGGGATTGCCCAAAGCCTCGCTCCGATTGCCTTCATGTGTCTCTCCTAAACAGTGCAAAAAGCAACGAGCATGCCAGTGCGAGTTGCGATTCGTTTTCACAAAAGGGTTTGTCCCAGGTCGGAATTCACCCTATCTGGTGCGTCTTCGGGTGAGACGGCAGTCGAGCTCTACCAACCTAGTTTGGTAGGATCTTGATTTATCACCGATATAGTTAAATGATGACCCAGGTCGTAGGACCTCAATAGAATTCGCAGCAGTCACTTAAGGGTGGCTGCAAAGATAAGGGTACGATGTCTGCCAACGAACCAGCAATTCATAGCCAAACTTGTCCGCCGCCGCTCGATGAGAAACTCCTCGTGTCACTGTACAAAGGGATTCCTGAGGCGATCATCGTTATCGAGTTCAAGTCGCGCTGTATCGTTTACTGGAATGAGGGCGCAACCTTGTTGTTTGGCTATTCCGCTCAGGAGGTCTTGCAACAGACCACCGAGCGGCTGTACCTCGACAAGAATTGGTTCGATCGCATCTATCAGACCTCGATTCCCGACATCGAGCAAAACGGCTGCTGGCGCGGTGAATGGCAGTATCGCCGCCGTGACGGATCGCTTTTTGCCGCCGAAGCAACGTGCACGCTTCTGCAAACTGATAAGGGCGCCTACGTCGTAAAAGTGATTCGAGAAGTTACCGAACGCAACGAGGCGGAAAAGATTATTCTCGAATTGAATCAGCGTTTGGCGCAGCGCGTGATCGAACAAACATCCGAGTTGATGTCGAAAACCGAGGAGCTTCAGCACGAGGAGGCCCAACGCAAGCAGGTCGAGCAAATCCTCGGGAATTTGCTCCGCAACATCACCAATTACGCGGTTCTGATATCCGATGCCGATGGCCGCATCGTTGACTGGAACCGCACCGCAACCCGCATCCTGGGCCGCGAGAGTGACGATATGGCGGACCAGCGGTTGTCGGTTTTCTTTGCCGATCAGGAAGGAAGACAGGCGTTAATAAAAAAGGCGCTTGATGAGGCGAGTGATCAAGGAACATTCCGCGACTACCAACTGCTGGTGCGCAAAGACGGCTCACAGTTTTATGCTAGGGTCATTGTCTTTGCTCTACGTGATGATGCCGACGGTTTGCAGGGATTTTTGATTTTGTTGCGCGATGACTCGCAGGAACGAAATCTGAGAGAGAAGTTAAGGGAAAAGGAACATCTGGCGGCGATTGGAACCGCGGCATCCATGCTGGCTCATGAGATTGGTAATCCGCTGAACGGCATTTCCACCACAGTCCAACTGCTGGAGCGATTTATCAGTCGAGAGGGCATCAAAGCTCCGCCGCACATGCTAGCGACGTTGAAGGACTTGAAGAGTGAGATCGACCGGCTTACTTCTCTGCTGAACGAATTCAAAACGATTGCGCGACCTCAAAAACTTAGTCTTCAGCCGGTGAAGCTCGCCAGCGTCGTTCAAGAAACGATCTCGGGGTTGGATATGGACGGCAAAGGGGACGTTCAGATTGTGTGGGAGTGCTCGCCGGATCTGCCGCCAATCCGCGGCGACGGGGCAAAGCTCAAACAGGCACTACTCAATCTTTTTAAAAATGCTGTAGAGGCGATGCCGTACGGCGGCACTTTGTCTGTAAAGGGATACTTGAGCGCCGGTTCGATCTGCATCGATATCAGTGACACCGGTATAGGTATTCCCGAGGATCTGAAGGTCTTTGATCTGTTCAGCTCGACAAAGCCGCACGGCACCGGTCTAGGGTTGTTCATTGTGCAGCAAATTATCCTTGCCCACGATGGCGTAGTTTCTTACGCCAGCACAGTAGGCAAGGGCACCACCTTCCACTTGACCTTACCAGCCAATGTGACAGCGGAAGCCGCTGCGGACATTCGCCGCAACTAGCTTCCGCCGACAACGCTGCCAAGCTAAGCCCGTCTGCGTCAATCCTATGATTACTCGGAGCCTAGGCGACCTTCAAGCTCATCGTCCTTGAATGGCAGTCGCTCAACGTCTCCATTTGCCCCTAGCATACGCTGTCTCTTCTCCACAGCGGTTGCACAATCGATGCAGAGCGCCGCTGTCGGCATCGCCTTAAGCCGGCCGTGACCGATATCATTGCCGCATCGTTCACACTCGCCGAAAGTTCCCGTATCGATTCGTTCAAGAGCGTCGTCGATCTGGCGCAGCAGGGTCTGGCCGCGCTCTGTCAGGCGACTCTCCAAGCGAGTCATGCGATCTTTTTGCGCGCTCTCTTCGAGCTCGCTCTCACGGTCTTCTAACGATGGCTCGACTTCGTTCTGGCTGCCGACAATTTCTTGCAGCAGCAGAGATGATCGCTTGCGTCGCAAAGTCGCGCCGAGTTCCTTGGCCAATCGGTTGTTCATGGAAGTTCTCCCTTAGTTAACCAATGATGAAGGATGAACGCCGAGATGATAATTGCGACATCGTCACGGGTCATCCTTGGTAATTATTTTTTACTTTGTGTCGCCGCTCTCGCCGCGCCTGATGCTCGCGCAACGTTAGTCTGCTTCGAGTGCGCGTTAACTTGGTTTTCAAACGTGAAGCTTCCTCTAAAAGCGTCAGGTTGGTGTGCAAAGCGAGGGCCAAAGGATGGGCATTCGCACCTTGGAGCTCGTGGGTCATCACTGACGATGGAGAAGCACAGAGTGCAGCGCTCGACGAATCAGGGCTAAACGTGTTTCAACGTCCTAGAGTTGGCATAGTACTCGAGCTCGTCGTCCCACGAGTGGGAAGAGAACATCCGGCGCAATATTTTGTTTGAAGGTTTCTGCGCTTTTGTGAAGCTGCACAGAAACATAACTGCCTCTACACATCAAGCGATTTTACTCATCGTGGCATTTCAATTGCGTTTGTCTATGTCGCAAGACGCGGTAAAGATAATCAGACAAGGGGCAAAACAGATGGGAACGATCGCCGGA
>JAJONK010000327.1 GCA_021323355.1 Deltaproteobacteria bacterium | reverse complement strand
TGCACGGCACCTTTCTGACGCGCGAGCGCCGGCGCTTGGAGGAGATGCGGCCGCTATTTGAAAGAAAGCAGGTTCGTGCCGTCATCGACACGGTGCTTCCTCTGCAGGATGTCGGTAAAGCCCATGACCGCCTCGATTCACATCACGGAAGAGGAAAGATCGTTTTGCAGGTCGGAAGCGACCATTAATCCGTAATCGCAATTCCGACACATCAAACGTGTCTAAAAGGAGAGGCTCGCATCTGCCGTTGCAAATGCGTTGACCGACATCCTATGCGAACTCAATCTAGGGGAAAACTTCGAAAGTTGCTGGCAGGCGGGGTGCTCGCCGCTGTACTGGCGGGGGCTGTTGCTGAACGCGGCCAAGCAGCTACCACTTCGCCCTCTGTGGCAGAGACAGACTCTGCTACCGCCGTGCCGAGCCCGGCAGCGATTCCATTGCCCGAGATAGCTAGGGAGGCCGAGGCAGCCCTGGCGCGAGTGCGTGAACGGCTGGCCGAGGCTCCTGATAGCCGAACGATGCCGGCAGTGGTGCAGCAGTTTCCGCTCTTGACTCGTGAGATCGATGCGCGCCTTCGTCAGACCCGCAGGATCTTGGCGCAGCGACCGTCGATCCAGACGCTTAGCCACCTGGAGTCGGAATGGCGACCGCTGCGGCGCAATCTCGCCGCCTGGAACCGGCAACTAACCGGCTATCTGAGCCGGCTCGAAAGCGAGATAGCCGAACTCGACGAACTTGGTAAAGTTTGGCGAGAAACTCTCGCGGCGGCTAAGCTCGCAAACGTTCCCCCGGAAGTTCTCAATCGAATTCAGGCGGTTCTCGCTGAAACTGAAAAGGCGCGCAAAGAGATTGAGGATTACAGCGGACGCGCCTTGAGCTTGCAAAATCGGGTGGCTGCTCAAGATGGTCGCATCGCCGATGCCTTAGCTTTAATCGCAAAGGCACGCGAAAATGCGCTGGACCGTCTTTTTACGCCGGACAGCGAACCAATTTGGAGCATCGAACTAGGTTTGGACAGCACCCACGAGCTTCGGACGGAGAGTAGCACTTCGATTGCGACCCAATGGCAGGCATTGAGCGCCTATGCGGCGCGCCAGACACCGTCCTTCCTGATTCATGCCGGAATTTTTATTGGTATAGCCGCGGGCTTTCTATGGTTGCGCCGACGAATCGAACCGCGGTTAGAAGATGTCGGGATCGGGTGCTCAGCCATTGTCTGTGAAACACCGACTGCCGCCGCTTTCCTCCTCTCAATGTTTTTCAGCCGCTGGATCTATCCGCAGGCGCCGCGTTTGTTCTGGGCGTGTCTCGGGACACTAGCTCTGATCCCCACCGCAATCATCTTACGCAGGCTTATCGCACGCGATCTTTATCCGGCGCTGTACGGTCTGGCAACGTTTTATGTTGTCGATCAGGTCCGCGCGATTCTTGTTGCCGAAGAACTTGCGGCTCGGCTGCTTTTGCTCGGCGAAACGTTGGGCTTGATAGCGTTTCTGGTTTGGCTGCTTCGCTCTGTCGATCGGCTGGGTATTCAGAACACCAGCTTTGGCCGACTGAGCAAGATCGTCAAGATCGCGGCGAGTTTGGCTTTGATAATGGCCGCGGCGGCTTTCATCGCCAACGCCACCGGATATATGACGCTCGCTAGCCTTCTCGGTAACGCGCTTCTGAGCAGCGGCTACTTTGCGCTGATTCTTTATGCCGTCGTCGAGTTAATAGATAGCCTCGTGATGATCGCGTTCAGTCTGCGACCGCTCCGAATGCTCCGTATCATCTCCAAGCACGGCGCACTGCTTCGCCGTCGAATTTATCGGATTCTACAATGGACGGCGGTCCTTCTGTGGGTTCTTCACATCCTCAATCGCCTGTTGTTACGCGACCGTTTGTTCAGCGCGATCAGCGACTTTATGACCGAACAATTAGTTGTCGGCTCGCTGCGAATTTCGCTGAGCGACATAGTTGTTTTTGGCGCCACGGTTTGGGCAGCTCTTCTGGTCTCGCGCTTCGTTCGTTTCGTTCTTGATGAAGAGGTCTTTCCACGAGTTCATCTGACTCGCGGTTTGCCTTATGCGATTTCCACTATGATCAACTATGCCATTGTGCTGGTTGGATTTTTTGCAGGGGTAGCGGCGTTGGGCGTGGATATGACGAAAGTTACGATACTTGCCGGCGCATTCAGCGTCGGTGTCGGCTTTGGCTTGCAGAACATCTTTAATAATTTCGTCTCGGGTCTCATATTGTTGTTTGAGCGGCCGGTTAACGTTGGCGATATCGTGCAGATCGATGACGCGACGGGCGTGGTTCAAAGGATTGGTATTCGCGCTAGCATTATCGGCACACCGGCCGGCGCCGAGGTGATCGTGCCCAATGGCAAATTGATATCAGAACGGGTCGTCAACTGGACGTTTTCAAATCGTCGGCGCAGTATTGAGTTGCAGTTGGCGGTGGCACAAGTCGCCGATCCGCGCCGAATCATCGCCTTACTTGAGCGCGCCGCCAACGAACATCCGCTTATTAGCCGCGACCCTCCTCCCAAGGCATGGGTTGTAAAACTCGGGCCGGATTCGCTCGGACTGGAGCTGCGCGCCTGGACCGATCGCATACACGACTGGATGGAAGTGCGCAGCGAGCTGGCAATTGCGGTTAGCGATAACTTAGCGGCTGAAAACATAGCTTTGCGTGCAGTTTAGACAAACTCTCGACGGCCGCCTGCCCCTCAATGATAGCGTTACGAACATTGATTTCACATGCACTTGCCTCGCCAGGAGCAGCTTGCTGAAACGGCTCGCAACCTGCCTTACCGCTTGGAGCCGAACCGGCTGGCACCCGACTAGTGTCTCCCTGGCTTTTCAGAGGATCTTCGGTGATCTCGTTGCGCTAATGCTTCTTGGCAATTTGCTCTAGATCCTCGATAGTCGGCCCGTTTAGCCGGAAGGCGCGATGCGCTCGCCATTCCAACACTCGCATCTTGCGAATACCTCGAAGATGGTGCGGATCCTGAGCTGCGATTTCCTCTGCTTCGCTGAGACTCGATGCAAGCATGATATAAATTCCGAACCCCCCATCTGTAGTAGGGCCGGAAAAAAGTAATCTTCCGGCCCTGTGTTGATCATCCAACCACAGCCGATGCTCTTCGTAATGACTCTGCTTGTCTGCTTCTTTTTCGGGCAATGATCGGGAAAGGACGATATACCACATGTTTGACCTCCGACTTCTAGTTCGAACGATAATCGCTCAAGTGTCAAGAGGAATCCAGGCTCGAAGCCGCTCGTGGCGCGGCTCGGCTGGATCGTGCGGGATTCAGCGTTGCGACCGCCGCTGTACGGCAGCTCGACGCGCATGAGTCTAAAACCAGCGCGTGAGGTTTGGAAAATCGTCAAGATCCTGCCCTTGTCTTTGGTGCGGTACGATCCAGGGATAAGCAGCCATGTCGGCTATGGAATACGCGCCGGCCACAAATTTACGATCAGCAAGGCGCGATGTAGAGCAGGCCATAGAGCCGCCCGATTTCTTTCCGGTAGCGCTTGATAGCATAGGCAATTTTTCAGGAGCATAGCCGCTGAAATGATGATTCTGCCCACGCATCGGACCGGGGGCCACCCGTCTGCCATGTCTCAGTGCGGCCGCGTAGATCCGTGGGCAGGAATTGTCCCGTTTTCTCGGCAAGGCATTGTAGAATTGTGCCTAATTCGAAAACGCTCAGTCCGCCCCTGCGCGATCGCCTGGTTTATTGTCGGGATCGCAGGGATTCGGTTGTTGAGCGTTACCACCAGAAACTCGGGCGAAAAACTGATCTCCTGCACCGATGATGATCGGTTTGAAATCGGAGACGGTTGTCTGCTCTAGAAAAATGGTGATCTATGAGAATTAGGAGTGGTCCATTGATAGAATGAATCATCATACTCTCGGTCGCTGATCAAATTCATGGATTCCGGTAAACTTTCTTGTCTTTGCATGTTGTTAGAACGTACGGAAGAGAGTTCAACCGGCCAGCTAAGAGCTTGCTCCAATTGTGAAACAAAAGCCTTTCCTATGTCCCGCCATGGTGACAGTTTTCCTGCGTCCACGTATGCGCGACTGAGGATGATTTACCCATGATGCTGGCATAAAAGTTGCCGCGTAATTAGGCCTTAAAGTAAGGAGATGTATATGGATCAATTAGAAACCG
>JAJONK010000012.1:7500-15360 GCA_021323355.1 Deltaproteobacteria bacterium | reverse complement strand
CTCCAGCACTCTCGCTCGCCAGATCGAAGCCGGAGCGCCAGCTGATGTCTTCTTTTCCGCCGATGTCCAAACCATGGACGCCCTTGAAAGAAATGGTCGGTTAGAACCCGGCACGCGAAAGCAACTGTTGTCTAACCAGCTAGTGATTATCGTCCCGGCTGATAAGCCGACCGTAGTCAACTCGCCGGAGGATTTGCTGGACCGGCGAGTTAGAAGGATAGCTTTGGCTGAACCGTCCTCAGTGCCGGCTGGTGTGTATAGCAAAACGTATCTTGAGAGTTTGGGTTTGTGGGACAAAATCAAACCGAAAGTTGTTCCTGTACTGGACGTTCGGGCGACGCTAGCTTCGGTAGAATCAGGCAACGTTGAGGCGGGCTTTGTTTACAAAACTGACGCGGCCAGTTCTAAAAGGGTAAAGACCGTGTTTGAAGTGCCCCTTGGCAAAGGCCCAAAGATCATCTATCCAGTGGCGATTCTGAAAGAATCAAAAAGTAAAGCCGCAGCCAAGGAGTTCTTGAATGTGATGGTGAGTCCCTCCGGAGTGGACGTTTTCAAACGGTATGGCTTCGTTGTCTTGCCATAAATCTCTAGGAACACGGTTTAGTCTTGTTCGTCACCATAGAAACCTGGCAAATCACACTCTTTAGTGTCGCGGTTGCCCTGGGTAGCACGTTAGTCATCCTGCCTTTCGGGGTGGCGCTAGCGTGGATCTTTGCCCGCAAGGAATGGCCGTTAAAGGCCGTACTCGAGACGGTGGTGCTTTTACCATTGGTAATGCCGCCGGTCTCGACCGGGTTGATACTGCTTAAGATGTTTGGACGCCGGAGTCCGGTGGGGGAGTGGCTCTACAATCGAGGAGTAGAAATCGTATTCAATTGGAAAGGCGTTCTGATAGCCATGGCGGTAATGTCTTTTCCACTTCTTGTCAGAGCGGCGAGAACATCCTTCTCAGAGGTCAATCCCCGTCTTGAGCAAATCGCGGCGACGTTGGGGGCCTCGCGGTGCAGGATCTTCTTCGTGATCACCATTCCTCTGGCGTTTAGAGGCGTTATCGCCGGATCGCTGCTGGCGTTTTCGCGCGCGTTGGGAGAGTTTGGCGCGACGATTTTGTTAGCCGGCAATATACCCGGCAGAACTCAAACTCTTTCACTGGCCATCTTTAATTATGTGCAAACGGGCAGAGAGCATGAAGCGTATATCCTTCTAAGCATTACCGTGATGATCGCATTCGCGTCCGTCTGGTGTTCCGAGTGGCTGCTGCATTCCACGAAACGGACGTGATCATGCTATTGCGCTGTCGGATCCCGTTGCCGGATTTTGCTGTGGATCTCGATGCATCGTTCGATGCACGAGTTACATCGATCTTTGGGCCTTCCGGGTCCGGCAAGACCACGATTCTCGACGCCATCGCCGGATTGATCGATGTTACAGAGGGAGAAATCGAGATAGACGGAAGAATCCTGTTCTCATCGACGCGCGGTATCAATCTTTCACCGCAGCAGCGGTTTATCGGTTATGTGCCCCAAGAAGCGGCGCTGTTCCCGCATCTATCGGTTCAGCAAAACGTTCTGTTCGGTTCGAAACGTGCCAGTGGCATAACCGCAAGGGCAAGAATAGAGACGGATCACGTATTGGCTGTGCTTGAGATTGCAAATCTCCTGGATCGTCCCATCACCAAGCTCTCCGGCGGAGAGGCGCAGAGAGTTGCTTTAGCGCGCGCGGTACTGTCACGCCCACAACTTCTCCTTTTGGATGAACCTCTAGCCGCATTGGACATCGCGCTTAGGGAAAAAATACTTCCCTATCTCAGCCGCGTGCGCGATGAGTTCTCGATTCCGGTGATCTATGTGACGCATAACCTGTCTGAAGTACTGGCTGTCGCCGATTGGATTTTGATGATCCATAAAGGGCGATTATTGGCCCAGGGAGTTCCAAAGGACGTGCTGGGATCACCGGATACAATCGCACAACTCGCAGAGGAGCAACTGGAAAATGTCTTCGCTGTAATGATTATAAACGCAGATCGAGTTGCGGGTCGAACCCGAGTTCAACTCGAGTCCGGCCAGGAGCTTTTCGTTCCGTATGTTGCACAGGCCGCAGGCCAGCCATTGCAGGTGCGCATAAGCCCCGGCGATATCCTAATAAGTACAGAGCGGCCCGAAGGGATCTCTGCCGGCAACATCATTCCTGGATTTATTCGACGCATTGGGCGATCCGATGGGCAGGCAATGGTGGTGGTAGACGCCGGCGCTGAATTTTACGTGCGCCTAACAGCTTCCGCGGTCGATAAGCTCGAGCTGATCGAAGACCACCCGGTATTTCTAATCATGAAGACTCACTCGTTTCGAATCTTGTAAGCCAACCGGCCTTGCTGATCTTCCTTGATGTCCGAACAGTCGAGGTCTGCCTCTGATTTTGCTAAAGTTGCCTTTGTTCATATCCACAATAGCCGATCGGCGCCGTACACGATGATTGTAACGAAACAGGCTCTCTGGCTTATGTTCCTCCTAAGCACAGTTGCGTGTGGGCGCAGCGAACGGATGGATGCGCTTTACGCGCAACGCTGCATCGGCTGTCATGGTCAAGCTGGAAATGGGGATGGCCCGTTGGCGCAGTCGTTACCGGTTCGGCCTCCTGACTTCAGGGATACCGTTGAGCGCAGAACCAACAGCCAAATACGTAGAGCAATTGCCGAAGGGCAAGGCACGATGCCCGCGTTTAGCCCGGCGCTTCGTCAATCCGAAATTTCGGACATGCTGCAAATGGTAAGATTTCTCAGTCGTGAGGGCCGGGATACTCGCTGGTGGGAAAAATTCGATACCCTAGTGGTTGCTCACTGCAGTCTTCCATGGGAAACGATTCTCGGTTACGACGACCCGGCTGAACAATCAAAGCGGTGATGCTTCACGCATCAACCAACAGACCTCGCAACTTGAGCGGGATCGTGAGTCCGACAATGAACTTGACAAGGGTAAGCCTTAAAACTAAACTCAAACATGAAGTTTGAAAGAAACCAAAGTCATGGCTGTCGATGCAATTGAACAACTCGAAGTGAAGATCAATCGGCTGATCGAGCAGCATGAGAGAGCTAAAAGAGAAAAGGAATTGGTTGAAAAAAAGCTTCAGCAAAAAGAGAGCGAGTGGCACCACCTCAAGGGGCAGATTCGTCAATATGAGCGTGAACGTCTCGAGTTACGGGAGAAGCTCGATAAAATTATCGGTCAGTTCTCAACCCTCGACGTCTCAGAATGAGCTGGAGTAAGCGGTATGAAGCGATCGCTAAATGTGGAGATTCTCGGTCAAAGTTTTACCGTTAGCAGCGATGCGGAAGAAAGCTACATATTGAGAGTGGCGAGTTATGTCAATGACAAAATGCAGGAGCTGTCTCGCGCTTCAAAACCGGCAGCCAAATCGAACGTTGCGATGTTAACAGCCCTCAATATCGCCGACGAGTATCACCGACTAAAAGAAGCTCATGAAACGATGGTAAGACGAGTGAATCAGCTTTCAAAAGAATTGTCAGCTCGATTAAGTGAGGAAGCTTAAGGAGCTTAGATTGGCTGTGATGTTCCTCGACGATGCATCTTGGAACCTAGAGTTGAGTCGTTTGCAACAGCCAAACAGCGGATCCTTAAGTAGGCGGCTGGGAAAGATGATGAGAATTAGGGGAGCAAAGATCTTTCAAAATCTGATGTGTTGGGTGCTCGAGTGTTTGGGGTATCTCCGCGCACGCGGAATACGACTGGAGCGGTTTAGGTTTAATAGAGTTGATGAATTGGCGCCAAGTACGGCAGAATACACGCCTGTGGTTATTTTAGCCGGGGGGCGACTCTCTCGAGGACCCACCCTCTCGATCCGACGTTCAGATCTTTAGAATACAATCCTGCTCCCACAACTTCTCCTCGCTTTCGATTCCCCGCCGCGGACTGTCCGTAGGGGATTAAATGTCCGAGAGCAAAACCGCCTTACGGGTTGCGCTACTGTCTCAGCGGAGTTCGCTCGCCACCGCAACAGCCGAGTGCTGGAGTCGCTCGATTCAGGCACGGCTTCTCGAAACACCTTTATACCGGTCGGCAAATGCGGTCGCTCTTTACAGCTCAGTGCAAAATGAGGCGGCTACTGAGAAGATAAGAGATCACTCATTGCGCGATGGCAAAAGAGTCGTTTATCCACGTTTGCTTCCAAATCGCAGTGTAGAGTTTGTCGAGATCGAATCCGCTACCGAATTGGTCTGCGGTAGATCAGGTATTCCCGAGCCCATTGGCGATAAGGTCTTGAGCCACTGTGCCGACGTTGATCTCTTGCTGATTGTGCCCGGGGTTGCGTTTGACCGCAGAGGAAATCGGTTAGGTCGCGGTCAGGCCTGGTACGACCGCGTGATTCGTCAATGGGGTTCACGGGCAACGCCGGTAGGGTTGGCCTACGAGTTTCAAGTTATTGATCGCGTGCCGGTGGATCCATGGGACGAGAGGGTTCTTTTTGTTTTAACGCAGGAGAGGTTTATTGATTGTCAGAAAACGCCCGAGCAGACCAAGCAGGTTTGTTAAGATCACATCACCAGAAAGGGGGTGTTCTTGTTGGAAGCGAATATTTTTTCGATTGTAATCGGATTGTTGATTGGCGTCGGCTTGTCTGTAGTTATTGTATGGATACGAAGAAAACAGCAGCAGACGGAATTACAGCTAGCACAGAATACTGCAGCGAGAATTATTGATGAGGCGAAGAAAGATGCCAATGCAATCAAAAAAGAGGCTGAGATCCATGCCAGGGATGGTGTGCAACAGGAACGTGTAGAGTTCGATAAGGAGGTGCGTGAAACGCGCCGGGAACTGCAGGCACTGGAAAAGCGGTTAATCAGCAAAGACGAGGGCTTAGAAAAACGCGCTGATTCTATAGAGAAGCGGGAGAATGAGGTAAATCGCCGTGAGGGGTCGCTTAAATCGCGAGAGAAAACTCTCGATGACAAGTCCACAGAGTGCGATCGCCAAATCGATACAGCCAGGAGACAGCTCGAACAAGTAGCGGGACTTACTCGCGACGAGGCTCGGAAAAGTCTCATCGACGAAATGGTTGAGGAGGCCAAACACGAGGCAGCCAAACGTATACGGGTCATTGAAGAGGAAGCTAAGGCTGAAGCCGCCCGAAAAGGCCAAAAGATTGTCGCCTTGGCGATTGAAAGACTGGCCGGCGACTTTGTCGCGGAACGATCGGTAACAGTTATGCCTCTGCCGAACGATGAGTTGAAGGGGAAGATAATTGGACGTGAAGGGCGCAATATCCGCGCGCTTGAGGCAGCAACCGGCATAGATCTCATCGTTGACGACACGCCTGAAACAGTTGTGATATCCGGACACAATCCGATTCGGCGGGAAATTGCGCGATTGTCGCTTGAGAAGCTGATTTCCGACGGCCGTATTCACCCTGGCAGAATCGAAGAGGTCGTCCGCAAGTCGGAGCAGGAGATCGATGAAGCTATACGGGAAGCCGGACAGAAAGCAATCTTTGATGTTGGAGTTCATGGTGTTCATCCCGAAATCGTCAAGCTTCTGGGCCGACTCAAGTACCGATATAGTTATGCGCAGAACGTTCTGCTTCATTCGATTGAGGCAGCTTTTATTTGCGGCTCGATGGCGGCCGAATTGGGACTGAACGAGAAGCAAGCCCGGCGTGCAGCGTTACTGCATGATATCGGTAAAGCGGTCGATCACGAGGTGGAAGGATCCCATGCAATTATCGGGGCGGAGTTGGCACGCAAATATGGCGAATCGCCGAAGATCGTAAACGCCATCGCCGCCCACCACGAAGATGTCAAGGCTGAAACAATACTGGCTCCGTTGGTTGACGCTGCGGATGCGCTTTCGGGCGCACGTCCTGGCGCGCGCCGTGAGATGATCGAGAGTTATACGAGACGCCTGGAGGAACTTGAGCGGATCGTTAATTCCTTCAGAGGCGTGGAGAAGTCGTATGCGGTTCAGGCAGGGAGAGAGATCAGGATCATGGTGCAGCATGATCTCGTATCCGATGATGAGGCGGCGCGAATGGCCCGTGAGATTGCTAAGAAGATCGAAAGTGAAATGACCTACCCTGGTCAGATCAAAGTGACGGTCATTCGCGAAATGCGCGCTGTTGACTACGCAAAGTAAAGGGATTCGCGATGCGTGTTTTGATTCTTGGAGACGTCGTCGGCCGGCCGGCGCGAAGAGCCATTCGAGATTTGGTTCCGTCGTTGATCGAGCGAGAAGGGATCGATCTGGCGATTGCTAATGCCGAGAACGCCGCGGGCGGCATAGGAGTGGATCTGAAGAGCGCCAAAGAACTCCTGTCTTCTGGAGTCGATGTGCTCACTTCGGGAAATCACATTTGGAAGAAAAAAGAAATATATCAGTATATGGATGAACATTCCGAGCTGATCCGGCCGGCCAATTATCCCGAGGGCGCGCCTGGTCGAGGCTGGTGCGCGTGGCAAAATGATCACGGTTTAAACGCGCTGATTATCAATGTTCAGGGTCGTGTCTTTATGCCTAACCATGTTGACGATCCTTTTCGTAGCGTAGACGCGATTTGTCGAGAACGAGGGCAGCATTCGCGGGTCGTTATCGTCGATATGCATGCTGAGGCGACGTCGGAAAAGAACGCGATGGGTTGGCACCTCAACGGGCGAGCTTCCATCGTTTTTGGGACCCATACTCATGTGCAGACATCCGATGAACGGATTTTGCCCGGCGGGACTGCTTATATCACTGATGTGGGGATGTGTGGTCCGTTGGACTCCGTGATCGGCATGGACAAAGAAACAGTGATCAAGGGATTTCTAAGTCAGCTTCCTAGACAGTTCGAGGTAGCTCACGAAAACGTTGTCCTTCAAGGCATTATAGTCGATGTCGACCATGATTCAGGGCAGGCCCGCGAGATTACCCGGTTGCGAATTCCTTGGCAGGCGAACCAGTGACCATGCTAGACGTGCAAGCCCAGCTTGAGGTAATTAAGCGAGGGGCCGTTGAGGTTCTTCCCGAAGAAGAGTTGGTTAAAAAACTGCGGGCCGGTCGACCGTTAAGGATAAAAGCCGGGTTCGACCCCACAGCGCCGGATCTCCATCTTGGCCATACTGTATTGATTCAGAAGATGAAACAGTTCCAGGAACTGGGCCATGAAGTGGTTTTTCTAGTCGGGGACTTCACCGGCATGATAGGTGATCCCTCGGGTAAGTCGGAGACACGTAAGCAGCTGAGCCGTGAGGAGGTCCTTAGGAATGCGGAGACCTATAAAGAGCAAATCTTTAAGATTCTGGAACCGACAAGGACCACCATTGAATTCAACCATAGATGGATGGAACAACTCGACGCAGTGCAGCTAATCGAGCTCAGCGCAAAATACACGGTAGCGCGAATGTTAGAGCGGGATGATTTCAAGCAGCGTTTTCAAAAACACCAACCGATTAGCATCCACGAATTTCTCTACCCGTTGATGCAAGGCTACGATTCAGTAGTCCTGAAGTCAGATATCGAACTGGGCGGCACCGATCAAAGATTCAATTTGCTTATGGGGCGTGAACTTCAACGTGAGTACGGTCAGGAGCCGCAAGTCGTCTTGACCATGCCGCTGCTAGAAGGGACTGACGGGGTCAACAAGATGAGCAAGTCTCTAGGTAATTACGTTGGGATAAACGAAACTCCGGAAGAGATTTTCGGGAAAATAATGTCGATCTCGGACATCCTGATGTGGCGCTATCTAGAACTGCTTAGTGACCTCGATATGCAGCGCATCAAAACTATGAAAGCAGACGTTGATAGTGGGAAACTCCATCCGATGGAACAGAAGAAAGCGCTGGCCGAAGAGCTGGTCCGGCGATTTCATGGAGCT
>JAJONK010000012.1:0-2500 GCA_021323355.1 Deltaproteobacteria bacterium | reverse complement strand
AACCTTGAAATACCACCCTTACTGGCCTTGGATTCTAACCTACAGCTGTCATCCAGCTGAGGGACATTGCATGGTGGGTAGTTTGACTGGGGCGGTCGCCTCCTAAATTGTAACGGAGGCGCGCGAAGGTCGGCTCAGGCTGAGTGGAAACCAGCCATCGAGTGCAATGGCATAAGCCGGCTTGACTGCGAGAGAGACATCTCGAGCAGGTGCGAAAGCAGGTCATAGTGATCCGGTGGTCCCGCATGGAAGGGCCATCGCTCAACGGATAAAAGGTACGCCGGGGATAACAGGCTGATACCCCCCAAGAGTTCACATCGACGGGGGTGTTTGGCACCTCGATGTCGGCTCGTCACATCCTGGGGCTGAAGTAGGTCCCAAGGGTTCGGCTGTTCGCCGATTAAAGTGGCACGCGAGCTGGGTTCAAAACGTCGTGAGACAGTTTGGTCCCTATCCGCCGTGGGCGCAGGATACTTGAGGGGAGTTTTCCCTAGTACGAGAGGACCGGGAAGAACACACCGCTGGTGTTCCGGTTGTGGCGCCAGCCGCATTGCCGGGTAGCTATGTGTGGACGGGATAACCGCTGAAAGCATATAAGCGGGAAGCCCCCTCCGAGATAAGGTATCCCAGGCCGTTAGGCCTCTAAAGACCCCTTCTAGACTAGGAGGTTGATAGGCCGGATGTGGAAGATCAGTAATGATTGAAGCTAACCGGTACTAATTGGTCGTGCGGCTTGACCATATTTACTAATGCTCCACCGCGTAAATTAAGTTCCATCCCGTATTCAGTTGTGAACGAACATCAGTTCAAAGGTTTAACTGTTCAACAGCAGAACCGGATTTTAAAACTTTGAACCTTGAAAGATCGAATCGTGTAGGTCACGATCAGAAAGTTTTAGGTCGTTCAAAAAGCGCCAGATACGAGGCCGGGAAGTTTCGCGAACGAAGTCTTACGTGATTAGTACGTTGGAGTGAGCGAAACGAGTGCAACGACGTAGATGGCTGCCTTTTTCAACGACCGACGTTTTCCGGTGGCGATAGCGGAGGTGTCACACCCGATCCCATCCCGAACTCGGCCGTTAAGCCCTCCAGCGCCGATGGTACTATAGAGTCGCTCTATGGAAGAGTAGGACGCTGCCGGATTTATTTCCCCAAGAAAGCCCCCACTTCATCAAGACGTTGGGGGCTTTTTTTGTTTGTGGGGCGACGTCCGAGATTTCCGCGGCGAGTATTGCTGCCAATCTATTTCACTCCCAAGTCATTTTCGCCGGGTACGGGCATAATCCTCTAATTACGCACTCGGCACATTTCGGTTTCTTAGCTATGCAAATTCGTCTGCCGTGGTATTGAAGCAGGTGGCAGAAGCGAACGCGTTGCGCTGGGGAGACGACGCGTGTGAGATCTGCTTCGATTTTGTCGGGATCGGTCTCTTCCGTCAATCCTAACCTTTGCGAAAGACGCATAACGTGAGTGTCAACCCCAATTGTCTGTTGGCCAAAAGCATTTCCGAGTAGGATATTGGCGGTTTTGCGTCCAACGCCAGGTAGCGAAAGTAAATCATCTAAATTGTCCGGCACCTTTCCGCCGAACCGTTCGACTAATTCGCTGCAGCAGTTGTGAATTGATCGCGATTTGTTCCGGTAGAAGTTGATTCTGCCGATGTCTTGTTGCAATTTAGGTAGTGATGTCTTCGCGTAGTCTTTGGCGGTCCGATATTTTTTAAACAAGCCTGGAGTAATTTTTCGAATCAGGTCGTCTCGTGCCTGGGCTGCTAAGATCAAAGCGATCAACAATTCCAGGGCACTGCTGAAGTCCAAGTCTAGCTTCGCATCGGGGTGAATCTTTGCCAAACGCTCAATGATTTTCTTGATCCTTGTTTTGGTTCCCGCAAACGCGTCTTTGCTGGTAGGTAATGGCATTTTGGTTTGTCCCGCAATTATGTTAGCTAACGTAAGCGCAAATGGAGGAAATATACATGGATGTGAACGCATTGCCGAGTCTTAAACAAAACATTCGGCAACTGAAGAAAGAAAAGGCTGAAATCCTAACTTCGTCAGGAGATAGCGCAAAGGTGAAGCGGATTCGCCGGAAAATCAAGCTGCTCAAGCGGGAGACGCGCGAACTGGCAGCGCAGAAGAAGAAATCGGCGGCGGAAGCGGCGGTCAAAGCCTCGGCTGAGAAGACCGCTGCAGCCGCAGCGGGCGAATAAGAGCATGAAGTCGCCGTCCCCGCTACGTGGCAGGGGATCTGTAACCAATCCAAAGAATCGCTTCGAATCGATTGAGCGGAGTCCAGAGCCGTCAACCGACTGCGATGAAATCTCCTCACCTCAAACACAATTCTTCCGGGATGACTCCAAATCACTGATCGCCTACAACAATAGCCCGGATGTCGGATTCAACGCCAGCATCAATCCCTATCGGGGTTGCGAGCATGGATGCGTTTACTGCTATGCGCGTCCGACACACGAGTACCTGGGTTTTTCTTCAGGGTTGGACTTC
>JAJONK010000326.1 GCA_021323355.1 Deltaproteobacteria bacterium | reverse complement strand
AAACGAGTGTACCGAATCGCGATTCTGTCACCGGCCACACGGCCGCGGCCGGTCATTGATGCACTTCGACAAAGGTTACGAGAGCTCGGCTATACGGAAAACCAAAACGTCATGTTTGAAGATCGTTACGCCGAGTTTAAAGTGGAACGTCTGCCAGAACTGGCTTCCGAGTTGGTCAAGCTCAAGCCCGATGTCATCTTTACGCATTCGATGACCGGCGCTAGGGCGGCCAAGCAAGCCACTTCAACCATTCCAATCGTTATTGGAGCGGCCGGTGATCTGGTAACAGACGGCATAGTCGCCAGCCTGGCGCGTCCAGGTGGAAACGTCACCGGCGTGACTTTGCTAAGCTCTGAGCTGGAGGGTAAAAGGCTCGAGCTTTTGAAGGAAACATCCCGCAAGCTCTCTCGCGTGGCGGTTTTAGTGAATTCGGCAAACTCGGCCTGGGAAAATTATCCGCAGGTTCTCGAGCCCGCTGGTCAGGCGCTGAAGTTGCGTCTCGAGCGCGCTGAGGTCAAGCAATCCGCCGAGTTCGAAGACGCGTTCGCCGCGATGCGTCGCAATGGAGTCGATGGCGTGCTGGTCGTCAGCGATCCCATGTTTCAAACTTATCAGAATCGCATTGCGGAATTTGCGGCCAGGCAGCAACTGCCGAGCATTTCAGAAGTGCCGGGGTTCGCTGAGGCCGGCGGTCTGATCCAGTATGGGCTCAGCATTCACGAGATGGGGCGACAGGCGGCAGTCTATGTCGACAAGATCCTCAAGGGTGCACAGCCGGCGGATCTGCCGGTCGAGCGGCCGACAAAATTCGAATTTCTCATTAATCTGAAAACAGCTAGACAATTGGGCTTGACCCTGCCCCCGGCTATGCTGGCACGGGCGGACAAGGTCATAAAGTGATATATCGATACCCACAAGGTGATCAGACGAAATGAAGCTGCGTGATTTGCCCGTGTTGAAAAGCTTTGGCGTGCGTCGCCGGCGCGAACGGCTGCTGCGCGATTATTTCTTGATTTCCGTGCTGCTGATCGGCGGCGGCTTGATCACCAGCGGCCTGGTCGAGATCTATTTTCGATATCAGGAGAGCCAAGAGCAGCTCGCCCTGCTGCAGAAGGAAATTGCCGCCGGCGCCGCCTTCAAGATCGAACAGTTCGTTCAGGAGATTCATAACATCTTGAAAGGAGCCACCAAGAGCCGCGATATCGCGCCGAAAGGTTTGACGCCGGAATTTCGCTTTGAATTAGAGAAACTCTTGATCATTGCGCCGGCGGTGACTGAGGCGCTTGCGGTCGACGAAAACGGTACTATCCAAGTGCAGGCATCGCGATTGCGCACGGTTTTACCGGACGCCAAGAAAGACCTCTCCACCTCGCCGTCCTTCCGTCAAGCAAGGCAAGGCAAATCCTACTTCGGCCAGGTTTATTTCGTTCGCGGGTCAGAACCCTATATGACCATTGCGGTGCCGATCGAGCGGTTTGCCGGCGACGTGATCGGCGTGCTTCAAGCCGAAGTTAATTTGAAATACATTGGCGACGTCGTTTCCAACATCCGCGTGGGCAAAGCAGGCCACGCTTACACGATTAGCCGATCCGGCGAATTAATCGCCCATCCGGATATCAGCCTCGTGCTGCAGCGCCGCAATGTGCTCCACCTGGAACAGGCCAGAGCCGCGTTTCGACCAAACACGCCCGGTGTCGCGGCGTCCAACGCAATTGTCGCCGCCGATCTGCAAGGCAAAGATGTGCTCAGCTCGTTTGCCTTGATCCCAACTCTAGACTGGGCGGTGGTGCTCGAGCGGCCGGTCGAAGAGGCCTACGAAGCGCTTTATGCTTCGATGATTCGGACCTCCACCCTTTTCATGATCGGTCTCGGCATGGCGCTTATCGCCAGTTTATTCCTGGCGCGCCGGGTTGTTCGCCCTGTCAGGATTCTGCGCCAAGGTGTGGAACGGATCGGTAGCGGCGATCTGGCTTACCGGCTTGATCTTAAAACCGGCGATGAGATGGAAATATTTGCCGACGAGTTCAACAAGATGACATCTCAACTCCAGGAGTCTTATGTCAACTTGGAGCAAAAAGTCGACGCGCGTACCAAGGAGCTCACCGAATCTTTGGAGCAACAGACGGCAACGAGCCAGGTTTTAGGCGTTATCAGCAGCTCGCCGCGAGACCTGCAACCGGTATTTGAAACCATGCTCGCCAACGCGACACGTTTGGGCAGTTCCGACTACGGCGCAATTTTTAGATTTGATGGAAAGGTTTTCAGCCTGGTTACGGCTCAATACGTTTCTCCCCATATGACTGTATTGGCGGATCGATCATTTCCTCCAGACCCGACAACCGCAGTCGGTCGCGTTGGGCTCGAAAGGAAGATGGTTCACATCCCTGATGTTAATGCGGATCCTAATTGGAACCCTCCGGAAGAATACCGCAAGGAGGGCATACGGAGCGTTCTCGCGGTGCCCATGCTCAAGGAAAATAATTTGGTGGGCGCGATTGTTGTTTACCGCAGAGAAATTCAACCCTTTACGGAAAGTCAAATTGCCCTGCTCAAAACATTCGCCGATCAGGCCGTCATTGCCATCGAAAACGTTCGTCTCTTTAAAGAGCTCGAAGAAAAGAATGAACAGCTCGAAGCCGCCAACCGGCATAAGTCGCAGTTCCTGGCGAACGTAAGCCATGAGCTGCGCACACCGCTGAACTCGATCATCGGCTTTACCCGGCTCGTACTGCGAAAGATCGAGGGACAGATCGAAAAGCTGCAGAAAGAAAATCTGCAGAAAGTGCTGGTCAGCGCGGAACACTTGCTGAAATTGATCAACGGTCTTTTGGATTTGGCCAAGATCGAAGCTGGCCGCATGGAAGTGTATGCCGAGACATTCAAGATCGATGACGTAGTCCGGGTTGCAACGGCGACGGTCGAGCCGATGCTCAGAAATGGCAACGTGCGACTCGTTACTGAGATGTCTCCCGAGCTTCCGGCGATCAAAACAGACCGGGATAAACTGAAACAAGTCATTCTCAATCTCTTGAGTAACTCGGCTAAATTCACCGAAGCAGGAGAAATCAAGGTAGCCGCGTGGTCGGAGAACGGTTCGCTGAAGCTGGCTATTTCCGACACCGGAATCGGCATGAACAAAGACGCCTTGCATTATATCTTCGATGAGTTCCGCCAAGTGGACATGTCGACGACTAGAAAATACGGCGGAACCGGACTCGGGTTGGCTATCGTCAAACGACTCATTGATTTGCTCGGCGGCGAAATCGGCGTCGAGAGCGAAGTAGGCAAGGGTTCAAAGTTTACCATCACCCTGCCGCTCAGCCAAAACAACTGAACAGCTTCGAGTTTTCAATTTGAGAGCCGCAGGGAACAACAACCATCGCGAGCTGGTATGGAAGAACTCACCGCAGTCTAAATTCAGCTCTGCCAGCGAGGAACCTATGGGAAAAAAGAAAAAAATACTTGTTGTCGATGACACGGAATTCAACCGCGATTTAGTCGTGCAACTGCTTCAAGACGAGTTTGAATTAGTTATTGCCGAGGACGGCGCCCAAGGCCTCAAACAAACGCAATCAGAAAGGCCGGACCTCATCTTGATGGATCTCGGCATGCCGGTCATGGATGGCTGGGAAGCGACCCGCAAAATAAAAGCTAACGATGAGCTAAAGCATATTCCGATTATTGCCGTAACATCCCATGCGATGGCGGGCGACGAAGTTGAGGCGCGCAAGGCCGGCTGCGATGATTACCTGCCGAAGCCTATCGATGAAGACGAATTGTTGAAAAAGATCAGGAAATTTCTCGATTGATGCCTGAGCTGAGCCGAGCAGAAGCAACTCCCGATTGAAATTGAAAACTGTAGAAGCGATACGCTCATGACCAACAAAATTCTGATCGTCGACGACGAACCATTCAATCTTGATCTGCTCGAGCAAGAGTTGCAGGAGCAAGGCTACGAGATCGAAAGAGCCAGTGACGGCGCTGAGGCGCTCGAAAAACTGCCAGTTTTTCTCCCGGATGTCGTACTCCTCGATTATATGATGCCGAGCCAGTTTTTCTCCCGGATGTCGTGCTCCTCGATTATATGATGCCGAGGATGAACGGGCTGGAGGTTCTGAAGCGGCTTCGAGCCGACGAGAAATGGCGAAGCCTTCCGGTGATACTTCTCACAGCCAAGGCGGCGCAGGAAGATAAGATCACCGGTCTGGATGCCGGCGCTGACGATTACGTCATCAAACCATTTGATGCATTCGAGCTGTTGGCCAGGGTCCGATCAATGCTGCGCATCAAAGAGCTGCACGATTCTTTGGAAGAATTAAACAAGACATTGTCTCAGAAAGTCGAACAACAGGTCGGCGAGATTGAGCGGATGAAGCGGCTCAAACGATATCTTTCGCCGCAGATCGCCGATACTTTGATCGAGAGCAATGATGAGTCTTTGTTCAAAACCCACCGGCGCGAGATCACCGTGGTGTTCCTCGACCTGCGCGGTTTTACCGCGTTCTCCGATAGCGCAGAACCCGAAGAGGTCATGGAATTGCTGCGAACTTATCATGCCGCCATGGGCAAGCTGGTGTTTAAATACGAAGGCACCCTGGAGCGCTTCGCCGGAGACGGCATCATGATCTTCTTCAATGACCCGATACCCTGCGAAAATCATACCGAGCGCGCCATCCGGATGGCCGTTGAGATGCGTAGCCGAGGCAAAGAGCTTCGCGGTGGCTGGATAAAGAAGGGTTACGATCTAGATTTGGGCATCGGCCTGGCCGCCAGTTATGCAACCTTGGGAAACATCGGTTTCGAGGGCCGCATGGATTACGGTGCGGTGGGTAATGTCACCAATCTTGCCGCGCGCCTCTGCGACGAGGCCAAAGGCGGACAGATCCTGACCAATCAGAGAACCTTAAGCAAAGTTGAAGACCTAATCGAGTTCGAAGCTTGCGAGGAGCTGCACCTCAAGGGCTTTAGTCGGCCCGTCGCTGCTTTTAATATCATCAAGCTCAAATCGTGAACGAGCCAAAACCAAGCCAGCTTACCTTGGATACTTACTTCATCCCGCCCG
>JAJONK010000325.1 GCA_021323355.1 Deltaproteobacteria bacterium | reverse complement strand
GAGAACATGGCAAAGATTGTGAACAAGAGAGCCATCAATGTGACCGGTCCGATCTTCGGCAGAAAACGTTGCTCATACCATTCTCGCCCGTTCTTTTTAATCAGAATAAGACGTGACAAAAACCCCGCCAGAAAAGGAATACCGAGATAAACAAATACGCTCTCCGCGATGGTGCGAAAACTTACGTCAACGATTTGCCCGCCCAATCCGAAAACCGGCGGCAAGACGGTGAGGAAAATCCATGCGTATACTGTGAAAAACAGCAGCTGGAATATACTATTGAATGCGACGAGTGCCGCGACGTACTGATTGTCGCCTTCCGCCAACTGATTCCAGACAATCACCATAGCAATACAGCGGGCCAAGCCGATTAAAATCAAACCGGTCATGTATTCGGGATAATTTTGCAGGAACATGACGGCAAGACCGAACATCAGCAACGGACCGATCAGCCAATTCTGAATCAACGAGAGCAAAAGAATTTTCCAGTCTTTGAAAATCAGCGGCAGCTCTTCATATTTTACCCGCGCCAATGGCGGGTACATCATCAGTATCAGGCCGATGGCAATCGGGATATTCGTAGTGCCGACCGATAGGCTATTCAGGAATCGTGGCGCGCCCTGGAACACGGAGCCAACAGCAACACCAGCCGCCATGGCGAGAAAAATCCACAGGGTGAGATAACGATCGAGGAATGATAAGCGTCGCGGTGAATGACGGATCACTTAACTAACTCCTCGATGCGACCCTTCAGCAACATGAAAGATTCATCGAATGCGGCGTTGATTTCGGCCTCCGTTCCCTGCGCCTTCGCCGGGTCGGGAATACTCCAGTGAAGCTTTGTAGGCTTACCTGAGAAAACTGGACAGCTTTCGCCGGCAGCTTGATCACAGACTGTAATCACCAGATCGAACGGTTCATTGGCAAAAACATCCCATGACTTGCTCTGCGGCGCACCCGGATCAATGCCATACCGTATTAGCGTCTCGATGGCTTTGGGGTGAACGTAGCCTGCCGGAGAACTCCCAGCGCTCCATGCCCGATAGCGACCTCGGCTCAAGTGATTAATTAGCGCTTCGGCAATCACAGAGCGGCAGGAATTCCCCGTGCACAGGACCAAAACTTTTTTTGGATCATCTGCCATTATCAACCGCAGCAGCCGGCTGTCTTTTCTGATGGTTCGCAGCATTGAGTTTTGCTGACCGGCCGATCAGGGCAGCAGGCACTTTCATCAGCGGCTAGTTTGCTGGAAAAGATCTGCGCATCATCCATGGTGCGGTACGCTTCCCATGCAATCCCACTTGGGTCTTGCACCCATGATTTTTCCGAATTGGCGTAGCAGCAGACTGTTTCTCCTTCGTCGAAGACGGCGAGATCTGCACTTCTAATGCGTCCGCGCAGTTCTTCTAGTTCCTCGTTTTCTTCAACTTGAATACCGAGGTGATCGACGCCGTTCTTGGACGCACGGGTGGAGATGGCGAAGTTGACCCGAGGGTCCTCGAGCATCCACTTGGCGTAATCTGCTTTGGTCTTCACCGGCTGAGCGCCGAAGATTGCGCTATAAAATCGGATCGATTCGTCGAGCTTTTCGACTCCGACATGGATATGAATGCGTTTCATGCTTTTTTCTCCTTTGGCTGGCAGCAGTTAAATAATTCAATGACGGAACGTCCACGCTTTTTATCGGTGCGAATATTGGCGAACTCCACCCGGCAGCAATCCTCGACCATGAAGCGAATCAGATCAGTAATCAATTCAAAGTTAGCACTGTATATGATCGAGCGGCCCTCGCGCCGCGACAGCACGAGTCCGGCATTGCTCATGTGTGATAGGTGAAATGACAGCGTATTGTGGGGAATGCCTAAGGCCTCGCTTACTGTTCCAGCAGGCGCCCCCTCCGGTCCATGTTTAACCAGAAGGCGAAATACTTTCAGCCGGGTTTCCTGCGATAAAGCGTCGAACGCGACGACTGCCTGTGGTATATCCATATGTCCAGAACTATAGACATTTTACTAGCAGAAGTCAATCGGGGGCCGGGGTCCGGCCGATCGCCGAACGCCGTCAAGCATTCGAGCTTCATTGAGCGACAGATCGCTGCCCTGCGTGAGTCCCGCGTAGGTATTTGCCCGAGGTGAGATATGCTGTATAGAGTTGACTCAATCGTAGGCTTATGAATACCACCTATTCCGCGACCCCTCATTCATAGCAGAGGATAGAATAGATGACTCCATCGCAAGCTGAAGCAGATGCACGACATGACGATGGCGAAATTTCTTTACCCGAAAAGATTCGCCTGTGGCCGCTCACCAGATACTTTCTAAAATTGGGCACGATTGGATTCGGTGGGCCGGTCGCATTGGTAGGCTTCATGCATCGAGATTTGGTCGAGCAACGGCGTTGGATCACAGAAGATACTTACAAGCTCTCGTTAGCGCTGGCCCAGATCATGCCTGGGCCACTGGCAGCACAAACCGCCATAGCCATTGGATATTTTGAAGCCGGGATTACGGGCGCGACCTTGGTCGGACTGAGCTTCGTGCTTCCTTCTTTTTTAATGGTGATCGGCATCTCGCTCGTTTACGTCGCCTATGGGGGATTGTGGTGGATGCAGGCTCTCTTCTACGCGATCGGGGCCACGGTGATCGCCATCATTGCTATTGCCGCCTACAAACTCGCCCGCAGTACGAACAAGCGCGATCCGCTGCTCTGGGGAATTTTTGCGCTGCTGACTCTCGTTACCGTCTGGGCGCAAGCCGAACTTGCAGAATTCTTCATCCTCGCCGGACTAGTCGTTCTCTTCGCGCGCGCGTGGCCTGGTTGGAAACGCGGACTGCTGATGGCGGCGGGAGGCGTTTCCCTGGGGTTGGTTGTCTGGTTGATCGAAGCCTGGGTCCGACAAGCCGGGACAGCGGCCGATCCTGGAGACGTGCTCGCGCAAATTCTTCTTTTCTTTACTAAAGCAGGGGCTTTTGTTTTTGGGAGCGGATTGGCGATCATTCCGTTCTTACAACAAGGGGTCGTCCAGCAATTTGGTTGGCTCAACGAGCATCAATTTTTAGACGCGGTGGCGGTGGCAATGATTACGCCCGGCCCCGTGGTTATTACCGTCGCTTTCATCGGCTTTCTCGTCGCTGGCTTTGCCGGCGCCGTGATGGCATCGATCGGCATTTTTCTGCCGGTCTATCTGTTTACTATTTTGCCGGCGCCCTGGTTTAAGCGGCATCGCGATAACCCTCAATTAAAGGCTTTTGTTGACGGCGCCACCGCCTCCGCCACCGGCGCTATCACCGGTGCCGTCATAGTTTTAGGCGCGCGGGCAATCATCGATCTTCCCACCGCAATCATTGCGCTCGTCAGTCTTGGCTTGTTGTGGCGTTTCAAAATATCAGAGCCCATTATGGTTACGCTTTCAGGAATTGTTGGATTGATACTCTGGCCGCTCATGCGACTGGGCTAAATACCACCAGTCACTTGCAACGAAATTTCTAGGAGAGAAGCCCCTATGAAATGGAGAACTCGCGCCGCGGCCAAAAATAGATGTGGTAGCTTGTCGGTGGCTCATAAAAAACTTTGTCGATCCCGAAGCGCAGTTTCTTTATGTTCCGGCTGACCAAGTAATGATCGCTGCGAAAAACGAGAACGCCATTCCATTTGATGTTCCTAACGTCGAGCTAGGGCACCAGGGTGCTCAGTGCAGCTTCGATGCGATTATCAAGAAATTTGATCTGAACGATCCCGCACTCGCAAAGTTGGCGATTATCGTCCGCGGGGCCGATACCAACGCTAAGGACCTGGCACCGGAGTGTTCAGGACTCGGGACCATTGCTGAAGGCTTTCGGCTGGTTTATATCGATGATCACGAACAACTGGAGCACGAGCTGCCGGTCTATGATGCGCTCTACGCTTAGTCAGGAAAAGATCGCGCAGGAACAAAAGTTGAGCGGCTAGATTGGTAAAGAGAGCGTTTGATCTGGAAAGCAATGGGTAGGAATTTGTATCCAAACATCGAAGAGCCTGGCCTTGTTTTCATCTCTAGGCTCTCCGAACCGCAAACATGAACCCGGAAAAATAATCCGCTTAGTGCGGTGCATCACCGCCGTAGCGGAATCAGGAGCAAACCGATTACAGCCAGAACGGCGAGCGCGGCGCCGAAGAGAAACGGCGCCGATGGA